>NZ_JBHWJY010000021.1:75242-112083 GCF_042731135.1 Streptomyces sp. NPDC059874 | reverse complement strand
GGGTCCGCCCCTGACCCCGCGCCTCAAACGCCGGCGAGGCTTGGGTGGGTGCGGCTCGAACGCCGGCGAGGCTGGGTGGGTGGGTGCGCCTCGAACGCCCGCAAGGCTGCGTGGCTGGGTGGCTGGGTGCGGCTCGAACGCCGGCGAGGCTGGGTGGGTGGGTGCGCCTCGAACGCCCGCAAGGCTGCGTGGGTGGGTGCGCCTCGAACGCCCGCAAGGCTGCGTGGGTGGGGGCGCCTCGAACGCCGGCGAGGCTGGGTGGGTGGCCCCGGAAGGGCCGGGCGGGTCCGCCAATGCCGCGTGGGGCCAAGCGGCGCAGCCACCCGGCGGAACCCCCCGGCCCCGAGCCACCCCGGGAGGGGTACGGCGGTGCACCTTCTTGCCATGCACCTTGTGGACACCGGGCGCGGGTGGCTGGGGGCCGACGGGGCGTTTCACCATGGCCCGAGAGAAGGAGAGGGACATGACAGTCGACAACCGCACGACCTCGGCTCCCGCCATCCACGGACACGCGGCGGCAACGGTGACAGCGTCGGCGACCGCCACGGCGGTCGCGCAGCACCTGATCCACCGGCCGCCCACGCGGGCCTACTACGCCCTCGACGCGCCCAGTCTGGGCGAGGAGAACTTCACCCTCGTCGGCGAGACCCCCGTCACTCACCCGCTCTTCAACGACGGTCCCGGCCACTTCCACGACCTCCAGATCGCGACGGGAACCGTGCGCGAGATCGGCGAGTTCGTCGGGCACCGCTACTTCGGCGTGCCCGAGGATCGGCCCGGGCTCTTCTACCGGTTCGCGCTCGACCTCACCGACCTGTCCGCCTGGCGCACGGACCGCGCGGGCGGGCGCGCCGTGGCCATGGAGACGCACATCAGGGCGCGGCCCGCGAACGTGGTCGCCGAGGTGCCGCGCGGGCTCGACTTCCATCTGGAGGTGACCATCGACGGCCGTCCGTGCGCGACCGGCGCCGCCGGGCTGGTCTTCCTGATGCCGAAGCTGTACCGCAAGCACGTGGAGCACTCCCGGCAGGCCATGCGCGCCGCGCCCGAACTCGACGACGCTCCGGACGGGCCGCCGCGCCCGGCGGACGCCGCCGAGGTGAGCCGCTACCTCGACGAGAACGTCGTGATCAGCGAGCCCACCGACGCATCCCGCGGCCGGATCAGCACCTGGGTGCTGTCCACGCCGGTCAGCCCCGTGTTCGACGGCGCGGCCGGACAGTTCTCCGGCCTGCACCTGCTGGAAGCGCTGCGGCAGACCTCGCTGCTCACCGCGGGCCGCACGCACGGGCTCGACCCGGCGCGGAGCACGCTCGGGGCCTGCCAGGTGCACTTCCGCGGGCAGGCGGAGCGCGATCTGCCGCTGCGCTGCGTCGCGGTGGCCGGGCCGCTGGGGCGGGACTCCGAGGGCCGGCCGACGGTGCCGGTCACGTTGACGTTGACGCAGCGGCGGCGCGCGGTGGCCGAGGCCCGTACCTCCGTGGTGCAGGACTACTGAGCGCGTGAGCACGGTGCGTTTCGGGATCCTCGGCCCGCTGGAAGTCAGCGGGGGTGCCCCGCAGGCCGCCAAGCTGCGGGTCGTCCTCGGGACGCTGCTGGTCCGTGCGAACGAGGTCGTGTCGGTGGACACCCTCATCGACGAGCTCTGGCCGCAGGCTCCTCCGCGCACGGCGACGACGACGCTCCAGGTGTACGTGTCCCACCTGCGCAAGTCGCTGCGGGCAGCGCATCCGCAGAACGGCCCCGAGGTGCTGGTCACGCGCCGCCCGGGCTACGCACTGCGCGTCGGCGCGGGCGAGCTCGATGCCGGCTGCTTCGAGGAACTGTCCCGGCGCGGCCACCAGGCCCTGCTGGACGCCGACTTCGCCGCCGCGGCCGATCTGCAGCGGCGGGCGCTCGCCCTGTGGCGGGGGCCCCTGTTGTCGGACACCCCGCACGGGCCGCTCCTGGACGGTGCGGCCGTGCGGCTCGGCGAGGCGCGCACCTCGGCGCTCGACGAACGCGTCCGGGCCGAGTTGCACCTGGGGATGCACCGGGAACTCATCGCCGAACTCCAGGAATTGGTCGCGGAACATCCGCTGCACGAGGAGTTCCACGCGCACCTGATGGTGGCGTTGTACCGGTGCGGGCGGCAGGCGGAGGCGCTGCGGGTGTTCGCCCTGCTGCGCCGGACCCTGGTCGAGGAGCTCGGGATCGAACCGGGTCCGCACTCCCGGCAGCTCCAGCGGCGGATCCTGGAGGGTGATCCCGAACTCGCGCGCGTGCGGGACACGACCGAGACGCGTTCCGGTGCGGGTGGCGCCGGCGGTACGGGTGGTGCGGGTGGCGGCGATCGTGCGTTGCTGCCGGCTCCCGACCCCTGGTTCACCGGTCGTGCTCCTGAACTCGCCGAACTGGAGCGGCTGTTGCGTGCCGCCGCCACCACGGCCGGGGGCGGCGGATGCATCGCCGTGACGGGTATGCCGGGTACCGGCAAGACGGCGCTGGCGGTCGAGGCCGCGCACCGGGTGGCCGACGCCTTTCCCGGCGGCGTGCTGTTCACGGACCTGCGCGGCGGCAGCGGGGGGTCGCCGCATGGGGCGGCCGCCGGCGGGATCCGGGCGCTGCTCGTGGTGGACGGGGTCACCTCCGAGGCCCAGGTGCGGCCCCTGCTGGCCCTGGGGCACGCCGTGCTGCTCACCGCGGGCCGCGTGCCCGCCGGGCTTCCGGGGCTGCGCACGGTGGTGCTCGGGCCGTGGCGTCCCGAGGAGGCGCGGCGGCTCGCCGGGCTGTTCGGCGGGCCGGGCGGAGCAGGGGGCGATGCCCCGGGCGGCAGCCGGGCCGAGCCCGAGGTGGTCGCCGCCATCGTCGACCTGTGCGGGCGGCTCCCCCTCGCCGTACGGGCCGCCGCCGCCCAGCTGGCGGCCCGGCCGCACTGGACGCCGGCCACGCTCGCCGAGCGGCTGCGCGAGGAGGACGGGCGGCTGGACGCGTTGCGCACCGGTGATGTGGACGTACGGGCCCGGCTCATGGAGGCGTACGAGGCGTGCCCCCCGGAGCGGCGCCGGGAGTTCCGCCTGCTGTCCGTGCTGCCGCCGGGCCGGTTCGGCGCCCGGCAGGCCGCAGCCGCGCTCGACCTGAGCGGGGCGCGCGCCCTCGCCTCCCTCGAAGCCCTGGCCGACGAGCGGTTGGTGGAGGCGGACCGGGACTCCTGGCGGCTCCCGGAGCTGCTGCGGCTGCTCGCGGTGGAGCGGCTGGCCGAGGAGGAGGAACCGGAGGTGGCACGGGCGGCGGCGCGGCGGGTGTGCCGGGCGTACGCGGAGGCCGCGGCGGCGCCCGGACGCGTAACGGAGGCCGACGCGGCCGGCCTCGTACGGCTGGCACGCACCGCGTACGACGCCGGGCTATGGGAGCTGACGGTACGGCTGACGGACGCGGGCAGCGGGTGGGCGCAGGTCGACGCGGAGGCCGAGGAGGCCTGCTACGCCCTGGGGTTGGACGCCGCGCGGCGGTGCGGGAACCGCCCCGCCCAGGCGCGGATGCTGCGCTCGCTGGGGGAACTCGCCTGGCGCTACCGGCGTTTGGAGCGCGCTCAGGGGCTGTTCGGCGAGGCCCTGGAACTGGCCCGGGAGGCCGCCGACGAGGAGGAGTCGGGCCGCGCGCTGGTGGGTCTGGCCGAACTGCGGCTGGACCGCGGGGCGACCGGGGAGGCGGTCGCCCTGCTGGAGCCCGCCCTGGCCACGCTGGCGGCGCCGGGCCGCACGCGGGGCCGCTACGAGGCGAGCCGGGCGCGGGCCCTGGTGGCGCTGGCCCAGGAGGGACCGGAGTCGGCCCGGGCCTGGTTCGGCGAGTGCCTGCGCCTGGCGGGTGCCCTGCGCGACCACCGCCTGGAGGTCTACGCGAAGCGCTCCCTGCGAGCCCTCGGGGCCGGTGCGGATGCCGGGGCCCGGGCTCGGGTGGGGTTGGGGGCCGTGGAGGTTCGGCCCGGGGTGTGGCGGATTCACTCGGGTGGGCCCTTCGGCGGGCCGCCCCCTACCTACGGAGAACCATGGCGGTAGTGGTCAACCCGCGGACGGAGCTCGTCGGCCGGGAGCTCGAAGCCGCCGCACTGCGGGAGCGGTTGCGGGATCCGTCGGTGCGACTGGTGACGGTGATCGGGCGGGCCGGCGTGGGCAAGACCCGGCTGGCCGAGGAAGTGGTACGGGGGATCGGCGCGGAGTTCGATCACGTGGAGGTCCTCGATGCCGCGGCGGCTTCACGGTGCGATGCCGGGCCGGCGGGGCTGCGGGTGAAGGCCGTGCAGAAGTCCGGCTTCGGCGGGCGGGTGTTGCTCGTGCTCGACGGGTGCGATCACGAGGCGCGGGGGGCCGCTGCCGGGGCCGTCGCGGCGCTCGCCGAGGACGCGCACGTGGTGGTGCTGGCGACGGCCGTGGAACCGCTCGGGGTATACGGGGAGCAGTTGCTGCCCCTCGCTCCCCTTCCCGTGCCCGTGGCCGGCGGCGGGGCGGAGGGGGAACTGCACGACGTGCCCTCGGTGTCGCTCTTCGTGCGGCGCGCCCGGGACGCCGATCCTTCGTTCGCGCTGACCCTGGAGAACGCCGGGGCCGTCGCGGAGATCTGCACCCTGCTCGGCGGCCTGCCGCTGGCGCTCGAACTCGCCGCCCTGCGGCTGAGGTTGATGCCGCCGCACCTGCTGTCCGCCCGACTGCGCGGCGGCCGTACGACCGTCCTCGCCGGCGGACCGGCGAACGCGCCCGAGCGGCACCGCTCGCTCGCCGCGCTCGCCGAGTGGAGCTGCCGCGGCCTGGACCCCGCGGCGCGTGCCCTGCTGGGGCGGCTCTCGGTGTACGAGCCCGGCTTCGGCCTGGCCGCCGCGGGGCTCGCGGACGAGGAGGCCGTCGAGCCGCTGATGGACCGCGGGCTGCTCGCCGTGGTCGGCGAGGAGCGGGGCGAGCTGCGGCTGGCCGTGCCCGAGCCCGTACGGTCCTACGCGCGCGCCGAGTTGGCGGAGGCGGGCGGCGAGGCCGCGGCGCTGGACGCGCACGCCGAGCGGTACCGCCGCCTGGTGGCGGCGGCGCTGCCGGGGCTGGCCGGGACCGGGCAGGACCGGCTGCTGCGGGAGTCGGCGGCCGAGGGCGCGAACGTGCTCGCGGCGTTGCGGCGGCTGCGCGATCGGGGTGACGGCGAGGCGGCCGCCGCCCTGGTGCTGGGCTGCCATGTGCCGTGGCTGGCGCAGGGGCGGCTGCGGGAGGGCCTGGAGTGGTGCGACGGGGTGGCCGAGGGCGGCGGGCAGCCGCTTCCGGAGGCCCTGCGGGCCCGGCTGGCCGACCTGTCGGGGGTGTTCGCGCTCGCGCTGGGTGACCCGCAGGAGGCCGTGCGCCGCCACCGGCGCGCGCTCGCGCTCGGCAAGGGCGTGGGCGACCGCCGGCAGAACGCGCTCGTGTCCGTCCGGCTCGGTACGGCCCTGCTGAGGTCCGGTGACGCGCCGGGCGCCCGGGCCGTGCTGGTGACCGCGTTCAGCGCGCTGGCCACGATGGGCGTCACCGGGGGCACGGCCGAGGCGGCGTCCTCGCTCGCCGCCTCCCTGCACGCCGAGGGCGACCGGCGCAAGGCGGTGGAAATGTTGGAGCGGGCCGAGGAGACCTTCCGGCGGATCCGGGACGGGCGGGGTTTGGCGGGCGCGCTGCGGACGGCGGCCGCGATGGCGCTGGAGAACGAGGAGCCGGACCGCGCCGAAGCGGCACTGCGGGAGGCCCTGCGGCTGTACGAGGCGGTCGGCGAGCGCACCGAACTGCCGGGCGCGTTGGAGGAGTTCGCGCTGCTCCTGCTCCGCACCTCGCCGGCGCAGCGGCCGCGTGCGGTGCGGCTGCTGGCGGCGGCGGACGCCTTGCGCGGGGAGACCGGCGCGGAGGTGCCGCAGGAGTGGCGTTCCGAGGCCGAGCGGGCCCGTACGGAACTGAGCTCGCGGCTGGACTGGACCGATTTCGCCACCGCGTGGGCGGAGGGGGTGCGGATGACGGCGCCGATGGCGGTGGCGGAGGCCCTGTCGACGCCCGCGCCCTCGCGCCGCCCGGCGGCCGGGTCGACGGCCGAGGCGCTGTCGCTCACGCCGCGGCAGGTCCAGGTGGCGTTGCTGGTCTCGGAGGGGCTGACCAACCGTCATATCGCGGCCCGACTGGACATCTCGGAGTGGACCGTGGTCAATCACGTCCGCCAGGTGATGCGCAGGCTCGGGTGCACCTCGCGGGTGCAGGTCGCCGGGGCGGTCGGCCGATGGGCCTGACCTTCGGCACGGTGGAGCGCCGCGTCCTGGAACTGACCGCGCCCGCCGAGGTCACGGCCCGCTTCCGGGCGGCCGGTTGGTGGCGGTCGGAAACCTTCCTGGACGACCTCTACCGTACGGCGGCCGGCGCGCCCGAGCGGCCGGCGATCGTCTCGGAGCGCGCGCTGCGGCCGGCCGACCGCCGGCGGGTCACCCTCACGTACGGCCAACTCTCGCTGTACGTGGACCGGTTCGCGGCGGCGCTGGCCTCGCTCGGGGTGGCGCCGGGCGATCCGGTCGCGTACCAGCTGCCGAACTGGTGGGAGACGGCCGCGCTCACCCTGGCCTGTCTCCGGGCCGGGGCGGTGGCGGTGCCCGTGCTGCCGACCGTACGGGCCCACGGGCTGCACCGGATCCTCGACGGCACGCGGGCCCGCGTGTGCGTGGTGCCGGACGCCTGGGAGGGCTTCGCACACGCCGAGGTGCTCGCGGAACTCGCCCCTCGGCTGCCGTGGTTGCGCCACCGGGTGGTCCTGGGGGACGCGGCGGCGACCGGGGCGATCGACTTCGAGGAGTACTTCGCGCGCACGGCTCACGAGCGGACCGAGGCCGGCCGACGCAGCAGGCCGCTGCCGGGGCGGGCCGACCGGCCCGCGCTGCTGATCAGCGTCATGGGGCTGCGGGACTCGTACACCTCGGTGCTGCACTCCCCCGACACGCTGTACGCCAACGTCTCCGCCCAACACCATCCGGACGGCCCGGGGCGGCGGCCCGGCGAGGTGTTCCTGAGCACGCTGCCGCTGACCTCGCTGGCCTCGTTGATCTACACCGTGTGCTGGCCGCTGACGGTCGGCGGGACGGGCGTCTACCAGGACGTGTGGGATCCGGGCCGGTGCCTGGACCTGATGGCGGCGATCGGGGTCGACCAGGTCTACGCGGAGCCGGCGTACTTCGCGGAGCTGCTCACCACGCAACGCCGCCGGCCGCGGGAGCTGGGGCGGCTGCGGCTGGTCCTGTCGGGGGGCCGCACGAGCACGCCGGAGCCGCTCGCGGCGGAGCTGCGGGAGGTGTTCGGGGTGCCGGTGCTGTCCGCGTGGGGGGCGCCGGAGCTTGGTATGGGCGCGCTGTCGGAGTCGGGGGGCGGCTTGGCCATGCCCCTGCGGGGACTGGAGCTGGCCACCGAGGACGACACGCGCTCGCTCAAGGTGCGCGGGCCGTCCGTCGCCCTGGCCGTCTGGCCGCACGGTGCCCCGGCGCCGGTGTCCACCTGGGAGGACGGGGACGGCTGGCTGGACACCGGCGACCTGGCGGCGGCCGACCCGCAGGGCGGGATCCGGGTGCTGGCCAGGGCGGGGACGCGGACCGGCGCGATCTTCATGGTGCCGGTCGCCGAGGTGGAGGAGGGCCTCCTGACCCACCCCCGGGTGCGGGAGGCCGCGGTGGTCGCCTACACCGACCCGGAGCACGGGGAGCTGCCGTGCGCGGTGGTGGTCCCGGCCGCGCGGGAGCGTCCGCCGGGGCCGGCCGAGCTGCGGGAGCACCTGACGGGGCTGGGCGTCGCGGAGGCGTTCCTGCCGACGCGGCTGGAGATCGTCGGGGCCTTGCCGCGCGACGAGCACGGCCGGATCCGGCACGCCGCCCTCCGCGCCTGGCTCGCCCGCCTCCGCCCTGGCGGGCCGCGGCCGACGCCGTCGTAGGCACTCCGCCGACTCAAACGCCGGCGAGGCTGGATTCGGCCCCGCCCGGACGCGGAGCGGAGGCCAAGGCACGGCTCCGCCGGTGCACTGGGCTCCGCCCAGACCCGCGCCTCAAACGCCGGCGAGGCTGGATTTACCCCCGCCGGTGTCCCAGGCTCGGCCCGGACTCGCGCCTCAAACGCCGGCGAGGCTGGATTCGGCTCGGCCGGGACGCGGAGCGCGAGCCGGGGGCGGGGACGATCGGCTCCGCCGAAGCACCGGGCGCTGCCCGGACCCGCGCCTCAAACGCCGGCGGGGCTGGATATGGCCCCGCCGGTGTGGCTGGATTTGGCTCCGTCGGCGGCGCTGCCCGGGCCCGGGGTGGTTTCGGTGGGGACGGGTGTGTGTCGGGGTGTCCCCGCAGGGCGCCGAACGCAACCACCCTCGGCCCTCCGACCCCTGGAAACGTTCGGCGCCCGAGGAGACACCCCGGCGCGCGCCCGGCCACGCCGGAACCACCCGACCCGCCCGAGCAGCGCAGCCCACCGGCGCCCGGCCCCGCCGGAACCACCCCCACCCCGCCCGAGCGGCGCAGCCAACCGGCGCCCGGCCCCGCCGGAACCACCCCCACCCCGCCCGAGCGGCGCAGCCAACCGGTGCTCGGCCGCGCCGGAAGCCCCCCGGTCAGCGCTCGCAGCCGGCGACTCGGCGGGCGAAGGCCATGAGTTCCGTGCGCCAGCGGGGGTCGATCGGGGCGCCGGTCACCGCCGCGTCGGCGCGGTCCAGGAGTCCCGCGATGGTTTCCTCGGCGGTGTTGCGGGCCCGCGCGTCGAAGAAGACGTCGCGCAGGAACTGGGCGTCGCCGTCGAAGCCCGGGCCTCCGCGCAGGAACCCTCGGATCCGCCAGGCCCCGTGCAGGGCCCGCGCGTACTCCTCGTAGGTCTCCCGCAGATCCTCCCGGCCCGCGAGCGCCGCGCCGATCAGCAGCGCGTGGCGCAGCCCGTACCAGCCCGCGCCGCAGCCGCTGCCGCAGCCCTGGAGGCACTGGCCCGGCCAGGCGTCGTCGAGGTATTCGGTCGCCGCGGCGGCCTCCGCGTGCGCGCCGATGGCCCGTTCGGTGCGCAGGTCGTCCCACAACTGCCAGGCTTCGTACGGCAGTCGGACCGCGAGGCGGTCCCCGTACGCGAGGGCGAGGTCGCCCGCGAGGACCGCGGTGCCCTCGCCGAAGCGGCGGGACTCGCCGCGCCAGCCGTTGCGCTCGTGTTCGGCGGCGTGGCTGATGTGCAGGGTCGGGATGCCGCGGCGGAGCGTCGCGTTCTCCCGTACGTCGTCGCGGATCATCAGGCAGGTGTCGAGGAGTTCGAGCGCGGCGGACGCGGCCACGGCGTCGTCGCCGTCCGGGTCGCCGCCGGCCGCGAGGTACCCGGTGAGGCAGATGACCGGGTGGGCCCGCTCGGCGCCGGCCTGGACGAGTTCGGCCACGCCCGCCACGAGTACGGCGCTGCGGGGATCGGACGTACGGCGGTTGCGGTGCTCCTCGGCGAGGAGCCGGGCGAGGCGTTCCTCGACCCGGTCGAGCATCGCGTCGCGCATCTGTCCGGGCGTCGCCGTCCGCCACGGCTGGTCGTGCGTGGGTGTGGTGGTCATGGTGCCCTCCCTGGTGGGCTGCGGCTCATGACCTGAGCTTCCGGGAACCGCCTCGCGGGAGCCACCCTGGGACGGTGGAGCGCGGGAACCGGGTGGGGGGCGGGGGTGTCGGGCGCCAGTTGTCTGCCAGGGGAGGGCGGGGGCGGGGCGCGCTTGCCATGACCTTGTCATGGGTGCCGTGGGGGCAGCGCCGCCGGCGGCCGGGCGGCTGCGCCCGGGCATCCGAGGCTCCGCCCCGAACCCCACGCCTCAAACGCCGGCGAGGCTGGAATGGCCCAGGTGGAAGTCGACCGGGAGGGCCTGGCGGCCGGGGATCTCCAGTTTGCGGTAGACGCGGGTGAGGTGTTGTTCCACCGTGCTGACCGTGATGTACAGCTTCTGCGCGATCTCCCGGTTGGTGTGCCCGTGCACGGCCAGCAGGGCCACCCGCTTCTCCGATTCGCTGAGGCTCGCCACCAGGTCGGCGTGCGGGGCCTCGGAAGCCTCCGGGGTCTCCGGGCCGTCACCGGTGTGGCCGGGGAGGATCTTCACGCACAGCGCCTCCGCGCCGCATTCCTTGGCCACGTGCCACGCCCTGCGGTTGACCATCGCCGCGCGGGCCGGTTCGCCCAGTTCGCCCAGGACCTGACCGAAGTCGCCCATCGCGCGGGCCAGTTCGTACTGATCGCCGGAGCGGTGCAGGTCGTCGACGGCCTTGGTGAGCAGCGCCTGGCGTTCCTTCGGCTCGCGCAGCGACGCCCGCAGGCGCAACGACATGCCCCGCACCCAGGGGTCGGCGGCGTCCCGGGTGGTGAGTTGGTCGGCCAGGAAGCGGTCGGCCTGGTGGGTTTCGCCGAGCCGGAGCAGGGCCTCCGCGGCGTCGGCCCGCCAGGGCAGGACGCGCGGGCGGTCCAGGCCCCAGCGCTTCATGTGGCGGCCGATGTCGAGGAAGTCGCCGAGGGCCGCGTGGAACCGGCTCGTGGCCAGGGCGTAGTGGCCCCGGGCGCGCAGGTACGCCAATCCGTGGATGCTGCCGATCAGTTGTACGGGCACGGGTCGGCTCAGGACGGCCGCGGCCTCCTCGGGCCGGCCCATGGCGGTGCGGGCCCGGACCAGGGTGCCCGCGACGGCGCTCAGTTGGATGCCGCCGCCGCCCGCGGGCAGGGCCCCCAGGACGGCCTCGGCGGTCGCGGCCGCGCCGGTCAGGTCGCCGAGCCGCAGCTTGGCCTCGGCGAGCAGTCCGGCGAAGACGGCCTGCCAGCCGGTGGCTTCGCGCCGTGCCGCCTGGTCGGCGAACGCCTCGCACCAGGGCAGGGCGCGGCCGGCTCCGTCCAGATAGAGGAGGGTGCGCAGGGCCTGGACGACCGGTTCCACGGTGCCTTCGGCGAGGGTGGCGCCGCGCAGGAACAGGTCGGCCGCCTGCGCGGCGGCGCCTTCCTCGGCTTCCACCGGCAGGGCCCACAGGGCAGCGGGGTGGACGGCTCCCCGGGCGCCGCGGCCCGTCGGGTGGGTTCCGGGTTCGACGGGGGCGCCGCGGCGGCCGGAGGCTCCCCACTGGGGGAACGCGGAGAGACCGTCGAGCGGGTCGTCGCCGGGGATCTCCCCGACGTGTCTGCGGTACCGATCGCGTTCCCGATCACGTTCCCCATCGCGGGAGCGTTCGGCGCCGGCGTGGCGGCCTTCCCCGAGCCGGTGGCCTTCGCCGAGGAGGCGGGCCTCGCCGAGGTGGCGGCTTTCGCCCGGGTGCCGGCCCTCGCCGGCCGCGAGCCTTTCCAGTACCTCGGTCGACTCGTCGATGCGGCCCTGCGCGGCCAGGGCGCGGGCGAGCGGGCCGAGGGCGCGCGGCCGCAGCCGGCCGGCGGCCAGGGCGGCGAGGGGTTCCGCGAGGTGGCGTTCGGCGGCGGCCGGGTCGGTGCGTCCCGCGACGACGCTGAGCCTGACGCTCACCTCGGCGCGCCGGGCGTCGTCCGGGCACGCCTCGTGGGCGAGCCGCAGCAGGGCGGTGGCCTCGGCGAGGGCTCCGTCGGCCACGTGCTGGTCGGCCGCGGAGCGCAGGACGGGCAGGGTCCATTCCTCCCCTTCCTCCCCGGTGTGCCCCGCGGCGAGGAGTTGTCCCGCGACGGCTGTGTCGGGGGCGCCCGCGGCGCGGGCCAGCAGGGCGGCTTCCCGGTGCAGGGCGCGGCGGGTGGCCGGGTCCATCCGGTCGAGTACGGCGGCACGCGCGGCCGGGTGGCGCAGCCCCTGCCCGGGCTCCGCGGCGAGCAGGCCGGCCGCGTCGAGGGCGGCGAGGGCCCGGGCGGCGGCGGATTCGGTGGCGCCCGTGAGCCGGGCGATGTGCGGGGCGCTCGCCAGGGAGTCGAGTACGGCGATGGCCTCGGCCAGTTCGGTGGTGGCGGACCCGCAGCGGTGCAGGCAGGCGAGCACGGCCTGGGTGTAGGCCTCGCCGGGCCGGTTCCCGGGGTCCTGGAGCAGGGCCCGCAGCAGCAGCGGGTTGCCTCCGCTGGCCCGGTGCAGCCGGTCGGTGTCGGCTTCGGTGCGGTCGGGCAGCATCGCGCGGATCGCCTCGGGCGTGAACCGTTCCAGGCGCAGCCGTACGAAGTGGGGCAGCCGGAGCAGTTCGGTGCGCAGCAGCGGGTCGTCGCCGCGTTCGTGCACGGATTCGGCGAGGACGAGGAGGACCTTGGCCTGCCGGGTGCCGCGCGTGAGGTGCAGCAGGTAGCGACTGGAGAGCTCGTCCACGTGGTGGAGGTCGTCGACGCAGATCACCACCGGTGCGGTGGCGCTGAGTTCGCGGACGGACGCCGCGAACTGCCGCATGGTCTCGACCCGTCCCGCTTCCTCGGGCGAGGGCGGCTCGGGCAGTGCTCCGTCCGGGGCGTCGACGGTCAGTTGGCGCAGCACGCCCAGCGGATGGCCCCGTTCGCCGGCGGTTCCCATGGCGCGCAGGACGACGCCGCCACGGTTTTCGGCGTTCACGGCCACGGTTTCGAGGAATTCACTCTTTCCGCAACCGACCGCGCCTTCGATGAGAAGTAATCCGGAATTTCCTTCTGCGCAGCCGTCGATCAGCGCATTCAAAAGAGACAGTTCCTCGGCGCGGCGGAACAACACCATAAGATCCCCCAGTGTCCCCGTTCCGTGCGTTCGAAAAGGGGAACGCGATTCGGATACGGGGCTGATCGAGCAGTGCTTGAGCGAGAATCGAGAATTCGCCATCAGTCTAGGGCCGGGATGCCCGTCCGCCCGGTGTCCGGAAGTTGCCAGACATCAATCCCCGGCGACCGCGGGGAAGATCCGGCGCGGGATGCCCTGCGGACGGCCCGGGGCGCGGCGCTCGCGGGGGTAGCCGACGGAGACCTCCTCGAAGCGCACGCCGTCGTACCAGGTGGTGCGCGGGATGTGCAGGTGGCCGTAGACGACGGCGGCGGCCCTGAACCGGAGGTGCCAGTCGGCGGTGAGCTCGGTGCCGCACCACTGGGCGAACTCGGGGTGCCGCAGGATCCGGGTGGGGGTGCGGACCAGCGGGAAGTGGTTGACCAGCACGGTGCGCAGCTCGGGGTCGCAGGCCGTCAGCCGCTCTTCGGTCGCGGCCACCCTCGCCCGGCACCAGGCCTCGCGGGAGGGGTAGGGGTCGGGGTGCAGCATGAACTCGTCGGTGCACACCACTCCGGCCTCGTACGCCTGCTCCAGCGCCTGCTCCTTGGTGGCGGCGGTGGGCGTGCGGAAGCTGTAGTCGTACAGCAGGAAGAGGGGGGCCACGACGAGTGGTCCACCCGGCCCCGACCAGACGGGGTAGGGATCCTCGGGCGTGTGTACGCCGTACGACCGGCAGATTTCGACCAGCAGCCGGTAGCGGGCATCTCCGCGCAGGGGCAGCGGATCGTCTCGAAGGGTCCAAAGATCATGGTTTCCGGGCGCCCAGACCACGGTGGCATAGCGCCTGGTGATCCGGTCGAGCACCCATCGCAGATCGTCGGGTGACTCGCCCACGTCGCCGGCCACGATGAGCCAGTCGGCGGGGCTGTCGGGATACAGCTCCTCGACGATCCGGCGGTTCTCCGGGAATGCGACGTGCAGGTCGCTGATGCCCATGAGGTTTCCGTGCGGCATTCACCCAGGATGGATGGCTGTTCCTGTGGTGAACACCCCTGTTGCTCCCCTGAATTGACGGTGGGTGCCCATGTGCGCCGTATGGCCGGAGGGACGGCGGAGAGGGATGGCGGGGGACGGCGGGGGGGATGGCAGGGGGATGGCAATGCCGGCGGCGGGGATGGCAGCCCCCCAGCAGGCGGGGCACGCGCCGGCCGGCGGATGACAGCGGACGGGGAGGAAGCAGGGGTTCCGGTGGGTCGGCCGGGTCGGCCTGCGCCTTCTTCGCTGGTCGGGGCGGGGCGGTGGCGGGAGCGTGGGAGCCGTCAGACCGACACACCGACCCGAGGGAATGCCGTGCTCACGAAGCTCCTGCCTTCGAACGTCGCCACCGCCGAGGCCACCTCCGACCCGAACCCCGACGAGCTGTTCCTCTTCCCCGAGGAGGAGGCGTTGATCCGCAACGCCGTCCCGAAGCGGCGGCTGGAGTTCGGCACGGTGCGGTGGTGCGCCCGCCGCGCGATGGGGGCGCTGGGGGTGGAGCCGGCCGCGGTGGTGCCGGGCCGGCGCGGTGTCCCTCAGTGGGCGCCCTCTGTGGTGGGGTCCATGACGCACTGCGCGGGCTTCCGGGGGGTGGCGCTCGCCCGGGCGGAGGAGTTCGCCTCGGTGGGCATCGACGCGGAGCCGAACGCTCCGCTCCCGGAGGGGGTGCTGGAGTCGATCGCGCTGCCGCAGGAGCTGCGCCGCACCCGGGAGCTGGAGCGGGCGGCGCCGGAGATCGCCTGGGACCGGCTGCTGTTCAGCATCAAGGAGGCGGTCTACAAGACCTGGTTCCCGCTCACCGGTCAGGAGCTGGAGTTCACCGACGCCCTGGTGAGCGTGGACGCGGGGCAGGAGACGTTCCGCGCCAGGCTGCTCCCTCCCCCCGAGAGCCTCTCCCCGGCCGGGCCGACCGCGTTCAGCGGTCGCTGGTCGGCGGAGCGGGGTGTGCTGTTGAGCGCCATCGCCGTGCCGGCCCGCAGGCCGACCGCGACGGTTGCCCCGGCACACGGCAGCGCTCCCCGCATCTGCCCTGCGGGGAGCGCTTGCTGAGCCCGGAAGACCGGGCCCGGAGACCGATACCGAACCGGACCTGAACGGAACGGGATCAGGTCAGATCCACTGGTCGTCCTCGGGGCCATCCAGGGGCACCGGGAGGACGACGTTCAACGTCACCGGGAGCAGCCCGTTCGCCAGTGACGCCGTACCGGACTCTGCGGACGTACCCTGCAGCACCGGGCCCGACATGGACTGCACCCCCATAAGCGCCATGACCATACCTGCAAGTAAGGTCAAGGAAATTGAAAAGAATTTACCGGAAACTGCACTCACGACTTCCCCCAGTCGATCATCGAGATCGTCCCCACCTGCACCTACGCCCGATATCTCCGGCTTTGGTGCGCCTGGATGATGCGAATAGAGTGCTGCATATCGATCACACGCGCCAAGGCCTGTACGTTGGCGTAAAGTTACGTGGCAGCTATTACACCGATCAGTGGGGGCTGGCGTGTTCCATGGGGAGGGCACGGATTCGGGGTTCGCCGAGCTGGACGACGTCAGCGCCGCGGCCTACGGTCTCGCCGTCGAGTACGGCCTCTTCGAGCGGGAGAAGATCGCCGATCAACTGTCCCTCGAACCCGCCGAGATCGCACGGGTCGAGCAAGTGCTGACCGGGGTCCGCCTGCTGCAGTCCATGCCGGGCGACCCCTGCCAACTGACCCCCGTCACACCCGACGTCGCCGCCGCGTCCCTCGTGGGCCCTGCCGAGCGGCAGATACGCGACCTCCAGCAGGCGGTCACCGACGTCCGCGCGAAACTGATGTCCCTGACGCCGCTGTACTTCGAAGGCCGCCGGCTGCGCAACCGCCTGGAGGCCTTCGACGTCATCAGTGACCCCTCCCGGGTCCAGGCACTGCTCGACCACCTGGGTCAGAACTGCAAGAGCGAGCTGCTCACCGTCCAGCCCGGCGGCGCGCGCCCCGCGGACCGGCTCGTGCAGGCACGGGAGAGCGCGCTGTCCATCCTCGGCCGCGGGGTCCGGATCCGAACCATCTACCAGCACACCGCGCGCAATGATCTGCCCACCCGCTCGTACGTGCGCGACGTCACCCTCCAGGGCGCGGAGATCCGTACCGCCGACGAGGTCATCGACCGGCTGATCATCTACGACCGGGAAGTCGCCTTCCTGCCGGAACGCTCCGCCTGCGAGAACGTGCTGCCCGGAGCGGCGATCGTCCGCGAGCCGACGCTCGTGGCGTTCCTGTGTGCCGTGTTCGAGTACCTGTGGGACGGCGCGTCCCCGTACGTCGTGGAGTCCCAGCGGTCCCCCGCTTCCTCCGACGAGTTGAAGTGGTCGATCATCCGGCTGATGACCAAGGGCTACAAGGACGAGATGGTCGCCCGCCGGCTCGGCATGTCCGTACGCACCTGCCGCCGCCACATCGCCGAGATCACCGAGGAGTTGGAGGCGACGAGCCGCTTCCAGGCGGGCTACAACGCCGCGCGCCAGGAGATGCTCTCCGGCGAGATGCCGACGCACTCCTTATCCTGATCCGGATCCGGGCCCGGATCCGGGCCCGGCAGCCCTCACCGCAAGGCCTCCTGGTCGAGTGCCTCCGTGATCGCGTCCACGCAGTCCTGATCGAGCATCGTCGTCACGTGGGCGTCCTGGAGCTTGCCGAAGCCCGCGTCGTACACCGCCGCGCTGACGACGTAGCCGCCGGCCAGCGGGAAGGTGCGGAAGATCCATTCCTCGCCGGTTCCCGCCGTGCCGTCCGGCCGCTGCACCCGGACGGGCCGGCCGTCCGGGCCGAAGCCGAACTCGGTGAAGCGGAACTGCATGCCCTGCCCGATCGCCTTGCTGTAGGCCTCCTTGAGCGTCCACAGCCGTACCAGCGCGCCGTTGCGCTCCTCCTCCGGCATCCCGGACAGCAGGACCGCCTCGTACGGGGTACAGATGTGCCGGACGAGTCCGCCGCCGTACATGTCGCGGTCGGCGCGCTCGGCGTCCACACCGATGAGCCCGCAGGTGGTCAGCCCGACGAGCAGCAGGTCTTCGGTGTGGCTGAGGCTGATGTCGATCTGGTCGCAGCCGCGCAGGTACGGGCGTCCGGTCGGCCCGTAGGCCAGTTCCAGGTCGGCGGGTTCGCTGGCGAGCACCGCGCCCGCGGCGTGTTTGAGGAGCATCCGGGAGGCGATGTAGCGGCCGCGCACGTCGGCGTGGGTGAGGTCGAGGTAGCGCGTCCAGTCGCGGCCGAGCAGCTCGCGCAGCTCGTCGCCGGAGGGCAGGCCGGGTTCCAGGTCCTTCAGCCACGCGTAGACCAGCGCGGTCCCGTGGGTGGCGAGGTCGTCCCTGACCCTGTCCCACGAGTCGCCTCCCGGGACCACGGCGACGGGCTCACCGAGCGGTGGGCCGAGCGTGGGGCTGCCCGGGGCGGTCATCCGTGCTCCTTCACGAGTATGTGGATGTCCCGGAGGCTGTGCGCCTCCAGCAGACGGTGCACCGGTACGCGGTGGCCGGACTCCTCCAGGAGGGCCACCAGCCGGAGCAGGTTCAGCGAATCCCAGCCGGGCAGGTCCGCCAGCACGGTGTCCGCGTCGGCGGGGATGCCGACGTCCAGGCCGAGGTCGTCGCGGACGGTCCGCAGGAACGCGTCGAGACTGTCCAGACTGTCGGGTCTCATCGACTGGCCTTCCCGGATTCGGTGACGCGTACGTGGCCGGGGACTTCCGGCAGCAGTGTCAGGTCATGGTGGAACTCGACCGGCCCGTCCCCGAGTTCCCCCGACACGCGCGGTTCGCGCGGGGCGAACCCGCTGGACGGGTAGAAGTCACGGGCTCGGTGATTGCGCGCGGTGGGTGCGTAGCGGGCTCCCACCCCGGTCAGTCCGAGGTCGCGGGCCCTTCGGAGCAGCACGGCGAGGCAGGCCTGCTCGATGCCGCGGCCGAGGACGCGGCAGCTGAGCCACATGTTGTCCAGGTGCCACCGGCCGTCGGTCACGGTGACCAGCACGGCGCCGATCAGGCCGTTGTCGCCGAAGCGGTCGGCGCTGCGGGCGGCCAGCAGCAGGTGCCGCTCCGGGTCGGCCGCGAGGGCGGTCAGCTCGGCTTCCGAGTGGCCGCCTCCGACGAGGTTGAACTGGTTCGTCCGCAAGGTCAGTTGGGAGATCCGGGCGAACTCGTGGGGGCGGGGCGGGCCGAGTTCCAGCCGGATGTCCAGGGCCCGCAGGAACTCCTCGTGCGAGCCCGAGTTCGCGTGCAGCTCGCGGCGCTCCCGCCGCACCCGGTACTCCCCCGTCCTGGCCCGGTCCTCCTCGGTCAGGCTCATCGTGTCGAACCAACCGTCCGCCAGCAGCCGCGTCACGTGCAGCGCGGGCTCCTCGTCGAGCGCCACGACGGCCACCTCGGGCAGGCCGTGGCGCACCTGGGCGCGCTCGGCCGGCGAGTCGTCGACGAAGACGAGCGCGTCGGTGGCGAGGTCCAACTGCCGGGCGATGTCGGCGAGGTTGGCGTCCTTCGGTTCCCAGTTGGCGTTGATCGCCACGAAATCCGGCTGGCGCAGAACGAGGTCGGGATGGCCGGCGAGCGCCCGCAGCACCTGCTCCCGGTCGTTCTTGCTGCTCACGGCGAGGAGCACGCCCTGGGAGCCGAGTTGTTTGACGCACTTCTGGAAGGCTCCGAAGGCCTCCCCGCGCAGGGTGCCGGCGGCGGCGATGCCGTCGGGGCCCTCCTCGCCGAGGACGCCGTCCCACAGGGTGTCGTCCAGGTCCAGCACCAGGCACTTGCGGGTCGCGCCGCGCACCGCGCGGGCCAGGTGCGCGACCTCGCGCGCGTACGCGGCGAGGAGGTCCGCGCCGAGCTGCACCTTGGCGTAGCGGGCGAGACGGGCGTCGGTGACCGGACCGCCCTCGCCGACCAGCGTGTCGAGGTCGATGACCACCAGGGCGGGCGCGGTCTCGGTGAGCCGCAGCAGCCGGGCGTTGAACTCCCGCCACACGGCGCCGAGCAGGGCCCGGGAGCGGTGGTCGACGAGCTGGTGGCTGTGGGTCCTGGGCAGCGGGAGGGTGTTGAGCACGAGGGTCCCCGGGGCCGCCTCCGCCAGGGCGGCGCACCTGGCCAGCACCTCCTCCCCCGCCGCCGCCACGTCCGCGGGTCCCCATACCGCGGGCACCTGGGAGAAGAGGGTCTCGGCGTCCAGCAGGCACAGGGTGAGGTCCGGGGCCGCCGCGTGCAGCTCCCCGGCGGGGTCGGTCAGGTCGCGCAGGTAGGTGCCGTGTTCGCCGAGGACCGGTCGCAGGAGCATGCCGTGGCGGGCCAGTTCGCCCCTGAGGGGATCGATGACCTGGCCCACCGTGGACTGGCCGGTGACGGCCACCGTCACCACGGGGGTCGCCGGATGGTGGGCCAGTACGGCATCGGGGTCGATGCCGCCGAGCAGCCTGCCGGCCGCGGCGGCGCCCGCCGTCCCGCCGGCCCCGCCGGCCTCCGGTCCCGGCTCCGCGAGCGCCGCCGCGACCCGGTCGTACGCCTTCTCCAGCAGGCCCCGCGTGCGCAGTTCGCGCAGCCGGTCCAGTCCCGTGGTCATCCGTGCCTCACACCTTCTCCAGGGCGAACCCGGCTCTGATCCACCGGCTGGACTCCACACACAGGGCCAGTGCGCGCTCGCCCGTCGTGAACTTCGGCAGCAGCCGGTCGAGTTGCAGGAACGGCAGGGCGTTTCCGGTGTTGCCGGTCTCCGCGACGCAGGAGACCTCCCGCGCGGGGCCGTCCGGCAGCCGTTCCACGATGCGCGCGGTCATCCGTTCGGAGAGCTGGGGCGGCAGCAGGAAGCCGATGTCGTCGAGGGTCCAGCCGAGCCCGCCGAGCAGCTCCCAGAGGATCTCCACGGAGATCGTGGGAACGTGCTCCTCGATCGCCTTGTAGTCCTCGGCCATCATCCGCCGGTCGGAGTCGCGGTCTGTGGTCCCGTACCAGTCCAGGAGCTGGCCGGGCGGGCGGCCGCGGCCGGTCCAGGAGTTCAACACCGCCCGTACGGCGATCCGTTCGCCCTCCGGTTCGTCGGTCAGGACGACGGCCCCGGCCCCGTCGCCGAACAGTACGTAGTTGACGAGTTCCTCGGTGGGCAGCCTGGCGGTGTCCCGGCGGGGCGACAGGAAGCGGTGCGTGACGTCCCCGCCGATGACCAGGCCGGCCCGGCGGCCGCCGAGGATCAGGGTGCGGCCGAGGTCGAGGGCCTGGATCGCGCCGGAGCAGCCGGCCTGGATCTGGTAGACCGGCAGGTGGTCGAGGCCGAGCCGGTCGGCGACCTCCGTCGCGGTGGTCGGCAGGAGCGTGTCGGGGGTGGCGGTCGCGAGCACCACGAACTCGATGTCGGCGAGGTCGAGTCCCGAGGCGTGCACGGCCTGGGCGCCGGCCTCGGCGCACAGGTCGGCGAGGGTGCCGCGGACCTCTCCGGTGACCGGGTCCCAGCCGAAGTGCCGGGTCCGGGTGCCGACGAAGATGTCGATCCACTCCTCGCTGACGCCCAGCATCGCGCCGAGCGCGGTGTTGTCCACGGGGTCGCCGGGTAGCGCCGTGCCGGTCGCGGCGATGTAGACGGCCGTCATGCCGACCTCTCCGTGATCACGTCGCCGAGGAACTCGGCGAGGGAGCCGACCGAGCGCAGCGCGGGCAGCATCTGCTGTACGGACACCTCGCCGACCCGCGGAAGCCGGGCCTCCACCCGGTTTTTGAGTTGCATGATCATCACCGAGTCGAAGCCGAGGTCCTCGTGGAAGCGGGCCTCGCGCACCACCCGTTCCGTCGGGTATCCGCCGACCTCGGTGACGGCCTGGACCACGGCGAGGAGCACCGGGTCGCCGGCGTCGGGGGCGGGGGCGGGGACGGCCGTCGGCTCGGGCCCCCCTTCCGCCACGGACGGCCGCTCCTCGACCGGCGCCGGGGGCGGGGTGCTCGCGGGCATCGGCCGCCGGTCCCAGTAGCGCTGCGCGGACGAGAACACGTACGGGGCGAGCGGTTCGACGGTCCGGTGCTCCGGCGCGTACAGCTCCTCCCACAGCGGGTCGAGTCCGGCGCGGTGCAGGGCCGCGAGGGCCTGCGACAGGTCTCGGCCGCTCGCCTCGGGCCCCGGCGCGGGATGCAGGAGTTCCACGCCGCACGCGCGCCCGCCGCGGGCGGCGATCTGCAGGAGTTGGGTGCGCGGGCCGATCTCGATCAGATGGGTGGGGGCGATGTCGCGTACGAGCGCCCCCAGCGCGGTGTCCAAGAGCACGGGCTCCTCGATCTGGTCGGCCCAGTAGTCGGCGTCCATCGGTTCGTGGCGCAGCATCCGGCCGTGCCGGGTCGAGGCCACGGGCAGCGCGGGCGACGCGCACCGCACGGGGGTGGTGCGCAGCCCGGCGGCGGCCTGGGCCATCAGGGGCGAGTGGAAGGCGTGCGTCACCGGCAGTTCCTTGACCCGTACGCCGCGCCCGGCGAGCTCCTTGCCGATCCGGGCCAGCGCGTCGATCGGGCCGGAGAGCACGGTGTCCGCGGGGCCGTTCAGCGCGGCCACGACCACCTCCGGCTCCCCCGCCAGGGTCCAGGCGAGCTCGTCGGCGCCGGCGGCCGCGGCGAGCATGCCGCCTCCCGTGGGCAGTTCGCCCATCAGTGCGGCGCGTCGGACCACCAGCCGGGCGGCCTCGTCCAGGTCGAGGGCGCCCGCGGTGACGGCGGCGGCGTACTCGCCGAGGCTGTGGCCGAGGACGGCGGCCGGGGGCACGCCGAGGGTGGTGAGCGTACGGGCGAGGGCGTAGCCGACGGCGAACAGGGCGGGCTGGACGAACTCGGGCCGGTGTACGCGCTCGTCGCCGCCGAGGATCAGGTCGCGCACCGAGGTGCCCAGGTGCGGGGCGAGCGCCTCGTCTGCCTCGCCGAGGTGGCGGCGGTAGGCCGGGGACTCGCGGTGCAGCCCCGCGGTCATGCCGGGGAACTCGCTGCCCTGGCCGGTGAAGAGGAAGGCCACGACCGGCCGGCCCCAGGGGCGGCCGCCGACGGCCGCGCCGTCCTTCGAGGCGGGCTTCAGGGCGGCCGCCCGGCGCAGCTCCTCCACGAGCTCGCCCGTGTCGCGCACGGTGACCGCGTACCGGTACGGCAGGCCGGTCTTGATCCGGTTGCTGCTCCGGCACAGGGCGGCCGCGGCGCCCCGGGGGCGGGCGGTGATCGCGTCGGCCTGCGCGGCGAGGTTGCGGCGCAGCGCCTCGGGGCTGTCGGCGCTGAGGGTGAAGACGCCGAGGGCGTGGACGTCCGTACGGGCCCGGGCGGGGAGGGCCGCGGGTGTCCTGGGCGCGGAGCCGAGGACGGCGTGGGCGTTCGTACCGCCCATGCCGAAGCTGCTGACCCCGGCGAGGTTTTCGCCGCGCGGCAGCCGCAGGGGGGACTTCAGCAGCCGCAGGCCACGCTCGGCGAGCCGCAGCCGGGAGTTCTCGCGCTCGGCGAAGAGGCTGGCGGGGACGATGCGGTGGTGCAGGGCCAGCGCCGTCTTGATGAGCCCGGCGATGCCGGCCGCGCCCTCGGTGTGGCCCAGGTTGCCCTTGACGGAGCCGATCGCGCAGGGGGTGTCGCGGGGGACGCCGTGCACCGAGCCGAGCGCCGCGCACTCGATGGCGTCGCCCAGTACGGTTCCGGTGCCGTGGGCCTCCACGAAGGCGACCCGGTCGGGGGTGACTCCGGCGCGCCGGTAGGCGGAGTTCAGCACCCGCTCCTGCGACCAGCGGTTGGGGGCGATCACCCCGTTGCTGCGGCCGTCCTGGTTGACGGCGCTGCCGCGCAGTACGGCGTAGATCCGCTGGCCGTCGGCGAGGGCGTCGTCGAGGCGGCGCAGCACCACCAGGCCGACGCCGTCGCTGCGGCAGATCCCGTCGGCGTCGACGCTGAAGGGTTTGCAGCGCCCGTCGGAGGCGGCCAGGCCGAGCTGGCCGTAGACCAGGCCCAGCGAGGGCGACAGCACGATGTTGACCCCGCCCGCCAGGGCGGTGTCGCACTCCTCGGCGAGCAGGGAGTTCGCGGCGAGGTGGACGGCGACGAGGGAGGAGGAGCAGGCGGTGTCGACGGCGAGGCTCGGCCCGGTGAAGTCGAAGTGGTACGAGATCCGGTTGGCGGCCATTCCGGCGCTGCTGCCGGCGCCGAGCAGCGGGGTGACGCGCGCGAGGTCGCTCATGGTGAGCCGGCCCCATTCGCCGCCCATCACGCCGATGAACACACCGGTCTCGGTGCCCGCGAGGTCCCCGGGGGCGCGGCCCGAGTCCTCCAGGGCCCGCCAGGCGCAGGGCAGCAGCAGCCGGTGGTGCGGGTCCATCGCGGCTGCCTCGCGCGGGGTGACGGAGAAGAAGTCGCTGTCGAAGACATCGACGTCGTCGATGAAACCGCCGCTGTCGCCGACAGCGGGGAAGTCCCGTGCTTCCCAGCGCTGTCCGGGGACGGGGCCGATGCCGGCCCCGCCGCGCATCAGCAGGTCCCAGTACGCCCGCACGCCCGCCGCCCCGGGAAACGCGCAGTCGATCCCGACGATGGCGATGTCCCCCATCAGCGCTGGTCCCGCACGGGGGCCGCGGCCGCGGGCACGTCGGGGAGCACCGCCGTGAGGTGGCGCACCAGGCTCGCCACGGTCGGGAAGTCCCACAGCAGGGTGGGCTCCACCTCCAGGTCGAACTCCTCCTCCAGGTCGCCGCACAGACTGAGCGCCGCCACGGAGTCCATGCCGTACTCGGCGAGCGGCACGGTGGGGTCGATGGTCTCGGGCGCCCGCCGCAGGTAGAGGGAGAGGCGGGCCGACAGCCACTCGTACACGCCGTCGGCCTTCGCGGTGTCGGTGGCCACGGCGTGCCGGCCGGTGGGAATGGTCATGGCGGGACTCCTTCGGTCAACCCGGGATCGGGGTCGAGTAGAGGTCGTAGCTGGTCTGGGTGGAGAAGCGGAGTTGGACCTCGTGCCGGATCCGCGTCTCGCACTCCGGCGGGAGGTCGGCGACGCGCGCGCCGAGGCGCCCGGCGATGCGGTGCAGCGCGGCGGCGGCCCAGGACGGGTCGGCGAGGAACGGGTCGGGGCCGTAGCGGCCCTGGTCCCACAGGCCGAGTACGGCGGCCCCGGCCAGCAGCAGCGCGTAGCGGTCCATGAGGGCGAACTTCGCGGGCTGCGCGCCGGCCCCCGCACCGGCGGCCTCCAGCCGCAGTACCCGGCCGCGTACGTCACGGAACTCCTCGACGAGCTGGCCGGCGAGCGTGCGCAGGGCGCGCTCCACCGGGCCGTTGCCGTCGATGCCCGCGGCGACGGCGAGCATGGTGGCGCTGAGCGAGTCCCGGCCGCAGGCGAGGGCGAGCCGGTCGGTGCGCAGCGGCGGCAGATCGCCGCGCAGCCGGAACAGGCCGGAGGGCGCCTCGTCCTCGATGAACCAGGAGCTCCGGGCCAGGCGCGGCATCTGCGGGATGACGGTGGCCTGGCAGGCGACGGTCCCGGCGTGGCCGAGGCTGAGCACCGGTACGTCCCGGACGTGCTTCTGGAAGATGCCCAGGGTTCCCTCGCGGGTGTAGAAGCCGGAGCCCAGGACGATGGACAGGTCGTACATGGTCTCGGTGAGGACGCGGGGCAGCAGGTACTTGAGCGCCGCCGAGTAGACGCTCGTCTCGGCGGGCAGCAGGTGCAGGGCGCGGGTGGCGACCACGGCGAGGCTGTCGTACAGCAGCAGGTTGACGAAGGCGTTGGTGAGGGCCGCGCCGGTGCGGCTGCCGTCGATGCCGCGGGACTGCCAGCCGCCGGACTGCTCCCGGTCGAAGCGGACGGCGGTGCGCAGGCTGGTGTCGAGGGCGGCGACGGCGGTCGCGGCGATCACGGTGCGGCTGATCTGGAAGGAGCGCAGGGCGGTCTCGATGCCGCTGCCCTCGGGGCCCAGCAGCGCCGACCGGGGCACCGGGCAGTCGTCGAACTCCACGCCGGCGAAGCGGCAGCCGCGCAGCCCGACGGGGATCTTGCGGGCGGTGACGGCCGCGCGGACGTCCGTGAGCTGTTCGGGCTCCAGCAGCAGGACGGAGTGGCTGCGGCCGGGGCCGGTGCTGTCGGGGCCGGGGTCGGTACGGCAGAACAGGACGAGTGCCCCGGCCCGTTCCAGGTTGTTGACCATCGGCTTGCCGCCGCTGATCAGGTAGCCGTCGGGGCTCCGGCGGGCGGTGACCTGGCTGCGTACGTAGTCGTTGCTGTGGGCGGTCTCGTGCTGGGCGATGGCCGCCTTGCCGCCCTCGCGCAGCAGCCCGGCCAGCCAGTGCCGCTGCCGGGAGCTGCCGGCGGTCCACACGTCGGAGGCGGCCATGAAGGTGGTCATGCCGTGGCCCATGGCCAGGCCCACGTCCCGGCGGAAGACCGGGCGCATGATCCTGACCAAGGTGTCCATCCCGTCCAGCCGGCCGCCGAGGGCGCGCGGGATGTACTCGTCGGTGATCCCGAAGTCGTCGAGCAGCGCCTCTCCGGCGGCGAAGGGGACGGCGGCCCGATCGGCTTCCAGCAGGGCGGTGTAGCCGGCCGGGTTGGCCGGGTCCGAGGGGTCGCCGAGCAGGGCCTCCAGCTCGGCGACCCGGGCCCGGACGACGCTCTCGCGCTGCTGCGCGGCGCTGCCGGTGGTGACCCGGTCGCCGAGCAGGGCCGTCACCACCGCCGTCCTCCGTCGGCTCCTTCCGGCCGCAGCAGGTCTTCTCCGAACAGCACGTCCTCGGCGCGGGCCAGCGCCCACACGTCGGGGGTGAGCACCTCGTACTCGCCGCGCACGACGCCGTCGAGGAAGAGCTTGCGCATCAGGGTGCGCTGGACCTTGCCGCTGCTGGTGCGGCGGACGGCGCCGGGGCGCACGAGCAGGATGTTGCCGGCCGGGATCTCGAACTCCTGGCCGATCAGGGCCTGGATCTTCTGCGCGACGGTCCGCAGTTCGGCGCTGCCGGCTCCGCGCACCTCCTGGACGAGGACGAGGTGCTCGCGGCCCGCGTCCACGGAGAACGCGGCGCCCGCGCCGAAGGTCAGGGCGGGGCTGACGGTCCGCGCCGCCCATTCGACGTCCTGCGGGTACACGTTGCGGCCGTTGATGATGATGACTTCCTTGAGCCGCCCGGTGACGAACAGCTCGCCGTCCTCCAGCATCCCGAGGTCGCCGGTGCGCAGGAAGTTGCTCTCCTCGTCGTTGAGGCTGGCGCGGAAGGTGCGCACGGTCTCGGTGGGCCGCTGCCAGTAGCCGCGGGCCACGCTGTAGCCGCGCAGCCAGATCTCGCCGACGGCGCCGGGCGGCAGCTCGTGGTGGGTCAGCGGGTCGACGATGCGCACCTCGATGTCCACGGGGGCGCCGCAGCCGATCAGGGTCTGCCGGCGCTCTTCCGATCCGGCGGTGACGACGCGGTCGCGTTCCAGGGCCGTCTTGTTGAACGTCTTGCGGACGTGCGGGGTGCCGGGGACGCCGCCGGAGACGACCAGGGTGGCCTCGGCCAGTCCGTAGCAGGGGCGCAGCGCCTCGGGGCGGAACCCGGCGGGGGCGAAGCGCTCGGCGAACTCGTCCAGGCTCTCGGGGCGCACCGGCTCGGCGCCGTTGAGGGCGAGGCGCCAGCGGGACAGGTCGAGCGCGGCGATCTGCTCGTCCTTGACGCGGCGGACGCACAGGTCGTAGCAGAAGTTGGGGCCGCCGCCCACGGTGACGCCGTACTCGTCGATGGCTTGGAGCCAGCGCAGGGGGCGCTTGACGAAGGACAGCGGGGTGACCTGGACGCTGTGGCTGCCGAGGAAGACCGGGTGGAGCAGGTGGGCGACCAGTCCCATGTCGTGGAAGTAGGGCAGCCAGCTGCCGAAGACGTCCTCGCGGGTGGTCTGGAGCAGCTTCTGCAGGGCGCCCTGATTGGCGAGGAGATTGCGGTGCGAGACGGTCACACCGCGCGGTTCGGAGACCGAGCCTGAGGTGTACTGGAGGAAGACGAGGTCGTCCGGGCGCACGGTCACGGGCTGCCAGGCGTCGGGGTCGCCGATGCCGGGGACGTCGGTGACCACGCAGGCGGCGTCGGAGCGGGAGTTGCGGGCCAGCCACAGCGCGACCTCGGGGGCGGCGGAGGTCTCGGTGAGGACGACCTTGGCGCCGGTGTCCTTGAGGACGGCGGTGGTGCGGTTGAGCCGCTTGTCGCGCCCGGCCTCGCCCGGCGGCGGGACGGGGACCGCGACGGCGCCGGCGTAGAGGCAGCCGGCGAAGGCCTTGAGGAACTCCACGGTCGAGGAGTAGACGAGCAGCACGGGCTGCTCGGCCACGCCGTACTCCTGGAGGCAGGCGGCTATGCGTCTGGCCTCGCGGTCCAGCTCGCAGTAGGTGAGGTGCTCGGCCACTGCTCCGCCGGCCATGTCGCGGAGGAAGATGTGCACATCCTCGTCGGCGAGTTCAGCCGTCCGAACGCGGAGCAGTTCGGTGAAGGTGGCGAAGCGTGACTCTGACATCCGCGGCATCCCCTCGCGTCTGCGGGCCCGTGGATTGTGCGGACCTCGTTTCCCACCGATCCTCCGGGGGCGTCCTTAAGGTTCGCTTGCGCGGCCGCCAACTCAGGGGGCGACAGGGGGTGCTCGCCGAAGGGGGGAAGGGCAACGCTCGGTCCATGAACACTCACACCGAAACCGGGAGTGTGCCGGAGACGGCGATCGTCTTTCCCGGAATGCAGCCGACGGCCTTCTCCGAGGTCGCCAAATTCATGCTGGTCAATCCGTACGCGCGCGAGCTGTACGCGATCGCCGACGAGGTACTGGGATATCGGCTGGCCGACCGCTACCAGCAGACCGACGGCGACTATTCCCTGTACGGGCAGATCTCCTTCGTCGTGAACTGCCTCGCCCTGGCGCGCCACGCCGGGGAGCGGCTGGAGATCGCCCCGGCCTATGTGACGGGCCCGAGCTTCGGGGCCCGCGCCGCCGCCGTCTATTCCGGGGTGCTCGAATTCGCCGACGCCGTGGCGATGACCGCCCGCCTGGCCGACACGATGGAGGAGTACTTCACGCGGGAGCACCCGGCGCTGGTGACCCAGTCGATCGCACGGGTGCCACAGGACAAGGTCGAGGTGCTGCGCCAGGAGCTCGACGAGCGGGGCGAGTGGAACGACGTCTCCTGCGTCGTCGACCACGACTTCACCATGCTCACCGTGCACGAGTCGGTCCTGGACTGGCTCCAGCGGCGGATCCGGTCCTTCGGCGGGATGTCGATGTACACGATGAAGCCGCCCATGCACTCGTACCTCTTCGGCGGGCTGCGCGACCGGGTCGCCGCGGAGATCTTCGACGGGCTCACCTGGGCCGAGCCGCGACTGCCGGTCGTCGCCGACCAGGACGGCCGGGTGGTGAACACCGGTGAGGGGGTGCGGGAGATGCTGCTGGACGGGTTCGTCCGTACGGTGCGCTGGCCCGACGTGGTGTCCACGCTGAAGGAGGCCGGCGTCGGACGGCTGTACGTGTCCGGGCAGGACGGGCTGTTCACCCGGGTGGCGTGCACCACGCGCGCCTTCGAGGTGGTGCCGGTGACACCCAGGTCCGCGATGCGGCCGGTGCGGCGGCGGCTGCCGGTGGCCGCCTGAGCCAGGGGCATGAGGGAGGGGCCGGTACCCGTCGGGTACCGGCCCCTCCCGCGTCTTGTTACTTGCCGTCCACGGTGAAGGCGTAGAAGGTGCCCTCGGTCATGCTGCCGGTGGTGCCGCCTCCGTTGGCGAAGCGGGCGTAGCCGTTGCCCCAGTAGACGGTGCCGTCGACGACCGCCGGGCCCGCGTTGGAGGAGTACGGCGCGGTGAAGTCCCACAGGTAGGCGCCGGTCGCCGCGTCGAACGCGTACATGCGGCCGCTGGTGGAGCCTCCGAAGACGACGCCGTTCGCCACGGTCAGGGCGCCCCACGCGAAGCCGTCGGTACGGTCCGCGACCTGCCAGAGGATCTTGCCGGTCTGCGGGTCGAGCGCCGCGAAGGAGCTGCGGGTGGTGGTGGTGCCGTCGGCCAGCTGGTAGGGACCGCGGTTGAAGTTGGCCTCGGCGATGTAGATCCGCTTGTCGTCATTGGCCGTACCCCACTGGATGCCGCCGATGTGGCCGCCGGGGCCGGCTGCCGCGCTCCAGACCACCTGTCCGGTGGCGGCGTCCATCAGCCAGTACTCGCCGCTCTTCTCGCCCGCGCCGATCACCTTGCGGGGGCAGCCGTCGGGCCCCTTGATGGTGAACAGGTGCGCGCCGTCGCCGAAGTCGTAGTCGTAACCGGGGTTCGGCGGGCAGTTGTTGGGCGGGAATCCGGGGATGCAGCCGGTGTTCCAGGCGTCGAAGCGCTTGGCTCCGGTGTTCCACTTGACCTGACCGGTCCGCATGTCGAGAGCCAGCACGGTGTCCACGTAGTTGTCCGGGGCGTAGCACTCTGCCGGTGTGTGGCCGGCGCTCTGGCAGTCGCTGACCGACTGCGGGACCGTGTAGTTGTTGCCGGTGGTGAAGTACACGGTGTTCGTCGACGGGTCCAGGGCCGGGGTGCCCCAGACGGCCACACCGCTGTAGCCGCCGGGCAGGCCACCGTTGTCGGGGGTCGTGTACTGGCGCCACAGACGGTCACCTGTGGCGGCGTCGAAGGCGTTCACGCTGCCGCGGAACGTGCAGCAGGGGTACGCGGGGTCGAGGGCGCCCTCGGACTCGCGGGAGGAGACCCCCTGGTAGATCACGCCGTTGTGCACGACGGGCGACTGGGTCAGCACCGCCTTGTACTGGGTGTCGACCTCCCGGCTCCACACCTTGTTGCCGGTGGCGGCGTCGACGGAGATCAGGACGGCCTTGTTCCAGTCGGCTATGTACACCTTGCCGCCGACGACGGCGGGGCTGGTCCGGGCGACCGAGCCCGGGTCACCGGTGTAGTCGGACACCTTGCGCGACCAGATCGGGCTGCCGGTCTTCGCGTTCACCTTGTGCAGGTAGCCGCCCCAGTCGGGGAAGTAGACGGCGCCGTCGACGACGGCCGGGGTCGCCGACACGTCACCCTTGGTGGCGTACGTCCACTTGGCCTTCAGCCGGCCCGCGTTCCACTTGTTGATCGCCTGCTCCTGGGGATTGGAGCGGCTGTTGCGGATGTCGTGGCCGCCCGTGGGCCACGACGGGGCGGGCCCGGACGCGCTGGTGGCGGGGGCGGTGAACAGCGTGGCCGTCAGCGCGAGGACGGCGAGCAGGGCGAACCTGTGGGCCGTTTCACGCAGGGACCAGGGTCGTCTGTGCATGGAGGACTTCCTCTTGGTGACTGTGATGGCTGTGATGGTCTTCGAGCGGCTCGGGCGGCTCGGGTGGAGCGGGTGCGTAAGGCCGGTAAGCCGGGGCTCACGGGACGGGCACCGGCACGCGTGTGCCGTGCAGTTCGGCCGCCCGCGCGGTGAGCTCGAGCCGGTCGGTCTTCTTGTTGGTGTTGAGGGGGAACTCGTCCAGCCGGTGGTAGTGCCGCGGGATCAGCTGGGCGGGCAGAACGGGGGCCAGGTCGCGGTGGAACTCCTGGGGCGAGCGCTGCTCCCCGAGGTAGAAGGCGACGAGTTCGGTGCTGTTGGCCACGGGTACGCCGACCACGACGGCTCCGGTGACCGGCGAGGCGGCGCGCAACGCGTGCTCGACCTCGGCCAGTTCGACGCGGTAGCCCTGCACCTGCACCTGGGAGTCCGTACGGCCCAGGTAGACGAGCTCGCCACCGGCGAGTCGGCGGACCCGGTCGCCGGTGCGGTACCAGAGCACTCCGTCCTGCTCCCGGTACTTGCCGCGGCCGTCCTCCGGGTCCAGGTACCCGGCCGACAACTGCGGTCCGGACAGCCACAGTTCGCCCTCGTCGGAGGCGGGTTCGCCGTGTTCGTCGAGGAGCAGTTCCGCGTGGCCGTCGTGGAGCAGACCGAGCGGGACCACCCCGTTGACGCCGAGCCGGGTCGACTCCTCCGGCGACCAGCGGTGGCGGTGGGTGGTGATGGTCATCTCGGTCGGCCCGTAGACGTTGATGACCGCCGAGTGCGGCGCGGCCCGCTGCCAGGCGTCGGTGTCCTGGAACTGGAGGGCCTCGCCGCCGAAGTACGTCCAGCGCAGCGAGGGCATGCTGCCGGGCACCAGGCGGCCGGTGCGGCGGGACAGCGAGATCACGCTGGGCGCCGAGAACCAGACGGTGATGCCGTGCTCGGCCACGAAGCCGGGCAGGTCCCGGTAGGCGTGCGGGGAGACGGAGACGAGCGGCGCGCCGACCGCCCAGGCGCACCACAGGTCGGAAACGGCCGAGTCCCAGTTGAGGTTGGCGGCCTGGGAGAAGACGTCGTCCGCGGTGAAGTCGTACCAGGCGTCCATCAGCGAGAAGTAGTGCGCCATGTTGCCGTGGGTGAGCCGGACGCCCTTGGGGCGGCCGGTGGATCCCGAGGTGAACAGGACGTAGGCCACGTCCTCGGGGGCGGCGGACCTCGGCGCCGGCAGCGCGGTGTCCGGGCCGGCGGACAGGGGCAGCAGGGCGCTGCCGCCGGTCAAGACCTTCGTGTCGGCACCGGTGAGGTGGGGGGCCAGCACCGGCAGAGCGCCCAGCCGCGCCGCCAGTCCCCCGTCGAGCAGGGCCGCGCCCTCTTCGTCCACGACCAGGGCGGAGACCTGCGCCGAGTCGAGCATCGAGGCGATCTTCCCGGCCGGGAAGTCGGCCAGCACGGGCACGGCCGGGAGTCCCGCGTACAGGCTCGCCAGGATGGCGACGTACGCGGTCAGGCTGCGGCCGGCCAGGATGCCGACGGCCTTCGGCGGCCCGCCGGGGGCGGCCAGCAGCGCTCCGGCCCAGGACAGGGCCAGTTCGTGGGCCGTCGTGTAGTCGACGGTGTCCTTGCCGACGCGCACCGCCACCCCGCGGGGCGAGCGTTCCAGGCCGCGCAGGAAACGTGCGTGCAGCGCGGTCGGCGCCAATGGTTCCATTTCCGCTCCTCCTCGCCGGAATTACCGGCAAGCTCTTTTTCGATCATTTCCGGGCGCACTTTCGGGACGCATTGACAGCCGTTGTCGGCCGCCCCCATCATTCCCGTATGCCAGAACTCACGAATCACACCTGGGACGGCGCTTTCGAGGCCGTCATCCGCCCGTTCCTGCCGTACCTCTCTCCCGACGAGAAACTGACCGGAGATTCCCAACTGAAGGATCTGGGACTGGACTCGATGGGCACGGTCGAACTGCTCGCCGCACTGGAAGGCGCCTATGACGTGCGTTTCCTGGACGACGCACTGCAACTGGAGAATTTCGCCAGCCCGGACATTCTCTGGAAAACCCTGATGAGCTCGACAGAATCCACCGCGTGAGAAACAGGATCCACCGGCCGGCCCGACAAGGATTTCACATCCGAGTCGGGCCACTTCTTTTACAGGCGTTGTTTCACCGGCGCTGCCTACAGGAGCCGCTGGAAACTGTCCTCGATCCGGTCCAGTACGGACCGCACGTGCGGCAGCGCCAGCGGGTCCTCGGCGTCCAGCGACAGCTGCTGCTGTTCGGCGGTCTCGCCGTACAGCATGCTGGTGGCGCACTTGAAGCGCAGGGCCTCGCCCTCGTCGCCGAGCAGGTGCCCGGCGAGGACCACGATCCCGAGGTCGAGCATCCTTCGGGCCAGTGACGGCGAGTCGCTCACCTCGTGCTTGGCGAGTTCCTCGCGGACCGGTTCGAAGTCGGGGTAGACGTAGAAGGCGCCGGTGGGCGGCCGGCAGCGGGCTCCGGCCCCCACGCAGATGCGGTGGACGTCGCGGGCGACGATCCCGTGCAGCCGGGCGCTGGCGCGCAGCCGGTCCCGGATCTCCTCGGGCTCTGCGAAGGCGTACTCGGCGACCTCCTGCATCGGCCCCGCCAGCGTCGACCAGACCTCGCTGGCCACGGAGACCACTCCGGTACGGATCCACTCGCCCCACGGTCCTTCGGGGAAGCGGGCCACGCCGATGCGCCAGCCGCCCAGCGCGAGGCTCTTGCTGAGGCCGGTGGCGATCACGGTGCTGTCGGGGGCCACTTCGGCGGGGCTGAGGTAGTCGGTGGCCGGGTCGTGCACGACGTCCCGGTAGATCTCGTCCGAGACGATCAGCAGACCCTCTTCCTCGGCGATCGCGCACAGTTCGCGGATCATCGCGGGCGGGGCGAGGGTGCCGGTGGGGTTGTCCGGCAGGGTCAGCACCATGATGCGCGGGTCGTGGCCCAGCACCCGGGCCGCGTCGACGACCTCGCGCAGCGCGTCCGGGTCGGGGACCCCGCCGCACTCCTCGGGGATGGGGACGGCGATCGGGTGCTTGCCGGCCAGCCGGGCCTGAGGGGCGTACGTGTTCCAGGCCGGGCGGGGAATCAGTACGTCGCCGGGGACCGCCAGGTTGATGGCCATCAGCAGCGGTTTGCTGCCCGGGGCGACCACGATCTGCTCCGGGTCGGTGGGGATGCGGCGGCGCTCAAAGTATCCGGCGGCCGCGGCGCGCACCCCGGGCGAACCGGCCACCGGGCCGTAGGCGTTGCGGGTGGCCCCCCGGGCGAGCCGTTCCACGAGCGGGCCGAAGGCCGGCAGTCTCGACTCGCCGAAGCCGAGGTGGATCAGGGGTTCGCCGGCCGCCTGGCGCTGCGCCACCAGCTGGTTGAGCGCCAGGTTCGGGGACATCCTCATGTCGATCATGCCTGGCTCCCCACCGGCGCGGCGGCCCTGGTGCCGAAGAGTTCCGGTTCGCCCGGCCAGGCCGGTCCGGCGATCGCGCGGGCGATGTCGGCGGGCGCCGAGCGGTCGAGCCGCAGCTCGTCCAGCCAGGCGGCGTCGGCGTCGTAGTGCGCGAGGAAGGGCCGGCCGACCAGGCCGGGGTCGCGGGCCTGGACCATGTGCAGTTGGAAGAAGCGGCCTTCCGCGTTCTCGATGATCCCGTCCACGGCCACCTTGCCGGGGGTCGCGGACATCACCGGGCCGCGGACCGTACGGGCCAGGCCCGGCAGGGTGCGGTAGGCGGCCTGGTAGATCTCCGCCGCGCGGGCGAGCGGCACGCGGAAGTAGTCGTACGGGCCGGTGTCGCGCTCCACGAACATGTAGTACGGCACGGCGCCGAGGGCGAGTTCGGCCCGCCACATCCGGCTCCACACGTCCGGGTCGTCGTTGACCCTGGCGATCAGCGGGGCCTGGCAGTAGACGAGGGCGCCGGTGGACCTGATGCGGGCGATGGCCCGCCGGGCGAGGTCGGTGTCGAGTTCGCGGGGGTGGCTGAAGTGAGCCATCACGGCGAGGTTGCGGCCGGAGGCGACGACCTTCTCGAACAGCCGCAGGAGGTCGTCCGCGTCGGGGTCGCTCACGTAGCGCTGCGGCCAGTACGCGACGGACTTCGTCCCGATCCTGATGGTCCGCACGCTCTCCAGGGAGAGCAGCGGCTCCAGGTGGCTGCGCAGCCGTTCGGTGGACATCACCATCGGGTCGCCGCCGGTGACGAGGACGTCTCCCGCGTCGGGGTGGGCTTCGAGGTAGGAGATGAGCCCGCGCGGGTCGGGGGCGGCGAAGCGCAGGTCCGCGTCGCCGACGAACTGGGCCCAGCGGAAGCAGTAGGTGCAGTACGAGTGGCAGGTCTGTCCCTGGCTCGGGAAGTACAGCACCGTCTCGCGGTACTTGTGCTGGAGTCCGGGGATCTCGGCACCGTCCCGGGTGGGGACGTTGAGCTCCTTCTGCCCGGAGGGGTGCGGGTTGAGCCGGCCGCGGATCTGCTGCACGAGGGTGCGCAGGGCGACCTTCTGGGCGGGGTCCGCGGAGAGGGTGGCCAGGTCCCGTTCGTTCTGTTCGGTGAGCATCCCCCGCTGGGGGAAGACCAGCTGGAACATGGGGTCGTCGGGGATCCGGTCCCAGTCGATGAGCTGCGACAGGACGTACTCGTTGACCCGGAAGGGCAGCACCATCGACACGAGCCGGACGGTCTCCCGTATGTCGGCGGGCAGGCCGTGGCGCTCGGCGATCTCGTCGAGCTGCCGCGGCCCGTATGCGCGGAACCGTGCCGTCTCGACAGAATCGGTTGCCAGCAGGGACATGCGGATATTCCTCCAGCCTGGTGCCTGGCAGTTCCGAGCGTGTGCTCGAACGCGATTCGATGCTAGGGAGACGAATCGGCCGGAGGACCCCAGAACCGACCCCAGCCCTACCCTTACGACGAACCCCCCGCCGGCGGCCTTCCGCACCCGGGGCGGGCATGGCGAAGCCGCCCAGGACCGGCGGGGGTTCAGGTCCTGGGCGGCTGTAGGTGGGCCTCGCGGCGGAGGCGTGGCCCTCTTTTACGCGATGCCGGTGCCGGGCTGCTGGGCGGCGGCCTTCGGGGCGTCCGCGGCGGACTCGGCGGCCAGCTCGGCGGCGCGGGCGTTGTCGGTCTGGACGGCGCGCAGGCCGATCAGGGCGTACACGGCCGCGCCGGCCATGACGATCGCGCCGGCCACCGAGGCGGCGTGCACCTCGGTGGTGAAGGCCGCCCGGGCCGCCTCGACGAGGCTGGTGGACGCCTCGCCGGAGAGCTTCCCGGCCGCCGCCAGGGCGCCGCCGATGGTCTCGCGGGCCTGGTCCAGCGCGTCGGCGGGCACCCCGGCCGGGGCGTCCAGCGAGTCGCTGTTGCGGTAGACGGCGGCGCCGATGCTGCCGAGGACGGCGACGCCGAGGGCGCCGCCGAGCTCCTGGCCGGTCTGGAGCAGGGCGGAGGCGGTACCGGCCCGCTCCGGCGGCACCTGGCCGACGACGAGCTCGGTGACCAGGGTGAGCACGGGGGTCAGGCCGACGGCGAGCGCGATGATGCCGATCAGGATCAGGACCAGGCCGTCCTCTTCGGGCACCTGGGTGAGCATCAGCAGCGCGACGGTGGCGATGGCGAACCCGCTCGCGATGATGATCGCGGGCCGGACGGTACGGACCAGGACGGTGGCGACGGGCACGACGGCGCCCACGGCGAGGGTGCCGGGGATCGTCCACAGCGCGGACTTCAGGGCGCTCATCCCGAGGACCGACTGCATGTACTGGGTGGAGAAGAGCGAGTAGCCGACCAGGGTGAAGCAGGCCAGCATGTTGACGGTCACCGAGGCGCCGAACGCCCCGTTGCGGAAGAGCGAGAGGTCGACCATCGGGTCGGAGCTGGTGCGCTGGCGCCGCAGGAACAGCGGGACGAGGGCCAGGCCGACGGCGATGGCGACGATGTAGGTGACGGAGAAGCCGTCCACGGCGATCTTCTTGAAGCCGTAGATGACCGGCAGCACGATGGCGAGCGAGAGCGCGGCGCTGATCAGGTCGAACTTCCCGGCCGCGGCGTCCTTGAACTCCGGCAGCAGGAACGGCGCCGCGACCAGCAGGAGCAGCATCACGGGAACGTTGATCAGGAAGACCGAACCCCACCAGAAGCCGGTGAGGAGGGCGCCGCTGACCACGGGGCCCAGCGCGGCGCCGGCGGCCATGCCGGTGGACCACACCGCGACGGCGGTGCGGCGCTGGGTCTGGTCCCGGAAGAGGTTGCGGATGAGGGCGAGCGTGGAGGGCATGAGGGTGGCGCCACCGATGCCCTGCAGCGCCCGGGCGGTGATCACCATCTCGGGGTTGGAGGCGTAGGCGGCGAGCAGCGAGCCGCCGCCGAAGACCAGGGCACCGATCAGCAGGAGACGGCGGCGGCCGATGCGGTCGCCGAGCGCGCCCATGGTGAGCAGGACTCCGGACAGGACGAAGCCGTAGATGTCGATCATCCACAGCTGCTCGCTGCCGGACGGCCGGAGGTCCTCGCTGATGGCGGGGATCGCGAAGTAGAGGACGGTCAGGTCCATCGAGACGAGCAGCACGGGCAGGAGCAGTACGCCGAGGGCGATCCATTCCTTGCGGCCCGCTTTGGCCTCCGGTCCGGTGGTGCCGTTCTCGCTCAGGGAGCTGGTCATGGGGACTGTCCAATGCTGTTGGGACGGGGCGTATGTATCAGTTGAACGGAAAGAGCCGCGGAGCGGCATGCTCCGGGAGCCGGAACAGGGGTGGAAACAGGGGTGGTTGACGGGAACGGCATAGGGGTGTGAACAGGGGTCCGGACAGGGGTCGGGGGCCGGGGGCCCCCCCCCCGGCCCCCCCCGGCCTACCCCGGGGGGGGGAGCCGTCCACCGCGCCGCGGTGCGCCCCGGCCCGGCGAACGGTCGTGGGGGTGG
>NZ_JBHWJY010000021.1:0-75232 GCF_042731135.1 Streptomyces sp. NPDC059874 | reverse complement strand
GTTTGCGGGTACGGGTGGGGGGTGTTGACGTGGGCCGGGCCGCGGGGGGGGGGCGGGGCCCCCCCGCCGGGCCCCCGACCGGCCTTCCCGAGGGCGGGTCAGCCTTCCTCGGCGACGAGTGCCGCCAGGGCCCTGCGATCGGTCTTGCCGTTGGGGGTGAGCGGCAGGGCGGGGATCAGCCCGACCTTCCGGGGCACCATGTAGTCGGGCAGGGTCTGCTTGCAGAAGGCGCTGATCACCACGGGGTCGGCGTCGAAGCCGCGGGCGGGAACCACGTACGCGTACAGCTCCGGGTCCTCGCCCGGCCGCGGGCGGACCACCGCCGCGGCCGCCTCGACGCCCGGGAACTCCAGGAGCCGGCGCTCGATCTCGCCCAGCTCCACCCGGTTGCCGCGGATCTTGACCTGGAGATCGGACCGTCCGACGAAGTACAGCTCACCACTCTCGCCGCGGTATGCCAAGTCATTTGACTTGTAGACGAGTTGGCCGGACCTGGGGTTGAGCGGATCGGGTACGAGCACCGATCGGGTGGCCTCCGGGTCGTCCCAGTACCCGGTGAAGAGGGAGGGCCCGCGCAGGTGGATCTCGCCGACCACGCCCGGCTCCTCCACGGGCTTCCCCTGCTCGTCGATCAGCAGCATCTCGGCGCCGGGGTAGGCGAATCCGATGGAGAGCTTGTCGACGCCCTCGGGCAGCGGGTTCGGCACGTCGGTGAGGGAGAAGGCCATCGCCTCGGTCGGTCCGAAGCAGTTCACCACCCGCGCCTGCGGCAACAGGCTCTGCAACTGCCGCAGTTCGGGCAACGGGAAGGCCTCGCCGGAGAACAGCACCCCGCGCACCTGCCCGGCCAGCGCGGCCAGGCCCTTGGCCTCGTGGCGCAGTACGGGCCGCCAGATGGACGGCACGCCGTCGACCTGGGTGGCTCCGGTGTCGGCGAGGAAGCGCAGGAACCGGCGCGGCCAGTGCATCAGTTCACGCGGTACGGAGATCAGCTGGGCCCCCGAGCCGAGCGCGAGGCCGATGTCCAGCAGCGCGAAGTCGAACTGCAGCGGCGAGGTGGTGGCCAGCCGGTCCCCCGCGGTGACGATGCCGTGCTGCAGCATCCCCCGGTAGAAGGAGAGCACCCCGCGGTGGCTCATGACCACGCCCTTGGGGCGGCCCGTGGTCCCCGAAGTGAAGATCATGTACGCGGCGTCGGTGCCGACCGGCTCCCGCCGGTGGCGGGTGCGCGGCGCGGGGGCGCGCTCCACGACCACCCCGTCGGGGTCGAACCGCGCCGTCCCGATGTGCGCGGGGATCCCCTCGCGCCCGCCCTTCACCGTCTGCAGGTGCAGGGCGGGTTCCGCGGTCGCGGCGATCGCCAGCAGCCGCGGAGTGGGGACCTCGGGGCTCACCGGGATGAAGGTGAGACCCAGCATCGAGCAGGCGAGCAGCGCGGCCACGGCGGAGGCCGAGTTGTCCGACTCGAGGATCACCCGGTCGCCGATGTCGAGGCCGAGGGAGTCCAGGGTCAGGGCGTAGTCGCGGGCCCTGCGCTCCAGTTGGCGATAGCTCAGCACCCGGTGGGTGCCGTCCTCGCCGGCCTCCCAGGCGGCGGGGCTGTCCGGTGCGGTGCGGGCCGCCGCCAGCATGAACTCGTGGATGCGCTCCGCCGGTCCGCGGACCGCGGCCGGAAGTTCCGTGCTCAGACTCACGGTTGTGCCACCTCTGCTCGTACGAGTGCTCATCAGGAGATCCGCTCCTTCAGGTCCGTCAGCCAGCCGTCGATGACGGGGGCCGTCGTGTCGACGTGCTGCTCGACGATGGTGAAATGCGTGCCGGGGACGGTCGCCACGGTGTCCGCGCCCTCCCAGTCGGCCTGCCAGTCGGCATCGGGCTCGATCTGCGCGTCCTCGCCCATCCGGAAGAGGTCCCCGGCCCGTACGAACAGCACGGGCGCCTGGATGTCCTCCTGCCGGAACTGCGGCAGCAGCTCCACGTACCGCCCCATCGCGGAGAGTTCGGCGCTGCTGAAGGAGCCCAGCGTGGCCGCCTTGTCGGGGACCGCGAAGGCCATCTGGTCGAAGATCGCGTCGTTCGTCTCGCCCATGTAGTACGTGTCCAGGAGCACCAGCCCGGCCGGCCGCACCCCGTGCACCCGCTCCAGGCGGGCCACCGTGGCGTGGGCGAGCAGGCCGCCCGAGGAGAAGCCGAGCAGGGCGAACGGTTCTCCGTCCGCGGCCCGCAGCACGGCCTCGGCGAGTACGTCCACGGCCGCGTCGAAGGACTCCGGCAGCGACTCCCCGCGCCCGAACCCGGGGGTCGGGATGCCGACCACCGGCATCGAGAGCCGGGCCGCGAGCCGCGCGTGCTGGTGCACGCCGCCCGCCACGGTCGGGGTGCTGAGGCAGATCAGCCGGGGCGGCTTCGGCCCCTCCTGGGCCCGGGGCTTGGTGCGCGCCCCGTACGAGACCGCCTCGGGCAGCTCGGCGAGGTCGGCCGCGGAGGCGAAGGCGGGCCGCAGGGCGGCCACCGAGCGCAGCATGGCCAGTCCGGGCTGGAGGTTCCCCGACATGATCGCGTCGAGGAACAGCCCGTACAGGGTGTCGTCGGCCCGGTTGTCGGCGTGCGTGGCGGGCGCGGCGGGCTGCCCCGCGTCGCCTTGGGCGGCGGCCAGCCGGTCGGCGAGCAGCCGGGCCAGTTCGAGGGGGTTCTTGCTGTCGAAGACCACCATGGCCGGCAGCGCGAGCCCGGAGGCCGCGCCCAGCCGGTTGCGCAGTTCGACGGCGGTCAGCGAGTCGAACCCGGCTTCCAGGAAGCCCGCTTCGGCGTCCACGGCGCTCGGGTCGGCGTGCCCGAGGACCTCGGCGGCATGGCCCAGGACCGCGTCGAGTACGACCCGCTCGCGTTCCGCGTCGCCGAGCCCGCGCACCTTCTGGCCGAGCCCGCCGGCCTCCGTGGAGGCGGTCGCCGCGCCGGCCCGGCGGCGCCCGGCGGGCGCCAGTGCCCGCAGCAGCGCGGGCACCTCGTCGGTCCGGGCCCGCAGGGCGGCCAGGTCGACGCGGAGCGGCACGAGCGCCGGGGCGTCGGCCGCGACCGCCGCGTCGAAGAGCCACAGGCCCTCCTCCTCGGACAGCGCCGGGGTTCCGGTGCGCCGCATCCGCTGGAGGTCGGCCTCGCCGAGCCACTGGCTCAGCCCGGTCTCGGTGTCCCACAGGCCGAAGGCCATCGAGGTGGCCGCCAGGCCGCGCGAGCGGCGGTGGGCCGCGAGGGCGTCGAGGAAGACGTTCGCCGCCGCGTAGTTGCCCTGTCCGGCGGCCATGACCAGGCCGCCGGCCGAGGAGAACAACGCGAACACGGCCAGGTCGTGCCCGGCGGTCAGCTCGTGCAGGTGCCAGGCGGCGTCCGCCTTGGCGGCGAGCACGTGGTCCACCTGCTCGGGGGTGAGCGCGCCGATCAGGCCGTTGTGGGCGACGCCGGCGGCGTGGACGATCCCGCGCAGCGGGTGCGCCGGGTCGACGCCGTCGATCAGCTCGGCCACGGCCGCCCGGTCGGAGACGTCGCAGGCGGCGATCTCCACGTGGGCGCCGAGCGCGGTCAGTTCCTCGCGCAGTCCCGCCGCGTTGGGTGCGTCGGGTCCGCGTCGGCTGGTGAGCAGCAGCCGGCGTACGCCGTGCTCGGTCACCAGGTGCCGGGCGACGAGCGCGCCCAGTCCGCCGGTGCCGCCGGTGATCAGGACGGTGCCCTCGGGGTCCCAGGGCGTGTCGCCGCCGGGGGCCGCGGACCGGGCGAGCCGGGGCGCGAGCACCTTGCCCTGGCGGACGGCCAGTTCGGGTTCGTCCGAGGCGAGCGCCGCGGCCAGTGCCTTCGGGGACACCTCGCCCGCCTCCAGGTCCAGCAGGACGAACCGGCCGGGGTTCTCCGCCTGCGCGGCCCGGATCAGACCCCAGACGGGTGCCTGCCGTACGTCGACCGGGTCGCCGTCGGTGACGGCCAGGGCGGCCCGGGTCACCAGCACCAGGCGCGACCGCGCGAACCTGGGCTCGGCCAGCCACCGCTGGGCGGCGGCCAGCGCCGTGTCCACCGCCGTACGGATGCCCGCGGGAACCTCGTGCTCACCGCCGGCGGCGGGCCCGTCCGCGAGGACGGGCAGCAGCACGGTGTCCGGTACGTCGGCTCCCCCGGCTCCCCCGGCTCCCAGCGCGTCCGGTCCGGACACCACCGGCACTCCGGCGACCTCCAGGCCCGGGCCGGCGATGGCCCAGTCCCCGCGCGGCCCGCTGCCGCCACCGACCGGCTGCCATTCGACGGCCAGCAGCGCGTCCCGGAAACCGCCGGCGCCGAACTGCTCCACGGCCACGGGCCGCAGTTGCAGGGCGGCCACCGAGGCCACGGGTGCTCCGGTCGGGTCGGCGAGGTCGAGGCGCACCGCGTTGCGCTGCCCCTCGACCGGCGCGAGCCGGACCCGTACGGCGGTCGCGGACGCGGCGTGCAGGGTGACGCCCGCCCAGGAGAAGGGCAGCAGGGCCCGCCCCTCGTCCTCCTCGGCGCCGAGCCCGCCGAAGCCGAGCGCGTGCATGGAGGCGTCGAGCAGGGCCGGGTGCAGTCCGAAGCGTCCGGCATCGGTGTGCGCCTGCTCGGGCAGTGCGATCTCGGCGTACAGCGCGTCGCCGAGCCGCCAGGCCGCCGTCAGGCCCTGGAACACCGGGCCGTAGCCGAAGCCTCGGTCCTGGAGCCCGTCGTACAGCCCGTCGGCGTCCAGCTCCTCGGCGCCGGACGGCGGCCAGGCCGTGAGCCCGTCGCCGGTTTCCCCGGCGGCCGGGGCGATGAGCCCGTCGGCGTGCCGGGTCCACGGCTCGTCGGGGCTGCTCTCCGGGCGCGAGTACACGCGTACGGTACGCCGGGCCTGCGCGTCGGGCTCACCGACGACGACCTGGAGAGCGACTCCGCCGCGCTCGGGCAGCACGAGCGGGGAGTAGAGGGTGAGCTCCTCCAGCAGGCCGCAGCCGACGTGGTCGGCGGCCTGGAGGGCGAGTTCCACGAAGCCGGTGCCGGGAAGCAGGACGCTGCCGTGGACGGCGTGGTCGGCCACCCAGGGTTGGGCGTCCAGGGAGACCCTGGCGGTGAAGGTCACCGCGTCGGAGTCGGGGGAAGCGACGACGGCCGCGAGCAGCGGGTGGTCGAGGGCGTCCTGGCCGACGGCCACGGCATCGGTGGCCGGCTTGGCGGCGTCGACCCAGAAGCGGCTGCGCTGGAAGGGATAGGTGGGCAGGTCGACGACCCGGGCGCCGGTGCCGGCGTAGAAGGCCTGCCAGTCGACGCGCCCGCCGGACACGTGCAGCCGGCCGAGTGCGGTCAGCAGCGCCTCGGGCTCCGGTCGGTCCTTGCGCAGGGCGGGTACGAGGACGGCCGCAGCCTGGTCGGAGTCGAGGATCTGCTGGGCGAGGCCCGTGAGGACACCGACGGGGCCGATCTCCAGGAAGCGGGTCACCCCCTGCCCGGCCAGCGCTTCGACCGCGTCGGAGAAGCGGACGGCCTCGCGGACCTGACCCACCCAGTACTCAGGGGACCGCCAGTCGGTGGAGGCTGCGCCGGTGACGGTGGAGACGGCGGGGATACGCGGCTCGTTGAAGGTCAACTGAGCGGCGACGGCCCGGAATTCGTCGAGCATCGGTTCCATGAGCGCCGAGTGGAAGGCGTGCGAGACGGCAAGCCGGCTCGTCTTCCGTCCGGCGGCCGCGAAGTGCTCGCCGACCGCCAGGACGGCGGCCTCGACGCCCGAGACCACGACCGACTCCGGTCCGTTGATCGCGGCGATTCCCACGCCGTCTGTGAGCTGCGGGAGGACCTCCTCCTCCGTCGCCTGTACGGCGAGCATCGCGCCCCCGGCCGGCAGCGCCTGCATCAGACGACCGCGCGCCACGACCAGCCGGGCCGCATCCGCCAGGGACAACACCCCGGCCACATGCGCGGCGGCCAGCTCCCCGATGGAGTGCCCGGCGACCACGTCGGGCTTCACACCCCAGGCTTCGACGAGCCGGTACAGGGCGACTTCCAGGGCGAACAGCGCGGGCTGGGTGATCGCGGTCGCGTTCAGCGCCTCCGCGTCCTCACCCCACACCACCTCGCGCAGGGAGCGCCCGAGGTGGGCGTCGATCTCCGCGCACACCGCGTCGAAGGCCTCGGCGAAGACCGGGAAGGCCCCGTACAGCTCGCGCCCCATCCCGAGGCGCTGGGCGCCCTGTCCGGTGAACAGGAGCGCGGTCCTTCCGCTGCGGCGGGCCTGGTCGCGGACCACGGCGGGCGCGTTGCGGTTCTGCGCCAGCGCGGTCAGCCCGCGCAGCAGCTCCTCGCGCTCCGCCCCCACGACCACGGCCCGGTGGGCGAACGCGGTGCGCGAGGAGACCAGCGAGAGGCCGAGGTCGGCCGGCTCGATCGCGGGTTGCCGCGTGACCTGCTCCAGCAGCCGCTCGGCCTGCGCGGCCAGGGCCTGCGGGGTCTTGGCGGACAACACCCAGGGAACGCCGGGGAGTTCAGTGCCCCCGGCTGCCGCCTCCGCGGCTGCTTCGGGCGCCTCCTCGACGATCACGTGGGCGTTCGTACCGCTGATGCCGAAGGAGGAGACGCCGGCCCGGCGGGGCCGGTCCGCCGCCTGCCATTCCCGGGCCTCGGTGAGCAGTGCGACGTTCCCCGCCGCCCAGTCCACCTGGTCCGAGGGCGCGTCTACATGGAGGGTCTTCGGCAGGACTCCGTGGCGCATCGCCATGACCATCTTGATGACGCCCGCGATGCCGGAGGAGGCCTGCGTGTGGCCCATGTTGGACTTGATGGAGCCCAGCCACAACGGCCGGTCCTCCGCCCGGCCTTGGCCGTAGGTGGACAGCAGCGCCTGCGCCTCGATCGGGTCGCCGAGCGTCGTGCCGGTGCCGTGCGCCTCGACGGCGTCGACCTCGGCGGCCGTCAGGCCCGCGTTGGCCAGCGCCTGACGGATCACCCGCTGCTGGGACGGTCCGTTCGGGGCGGTCATGCCGTTGCTGGCGCCGTCCTGGTTGAGCGCCGAACCGCGGACGACGGCGACCACCGGGTGGCCGTTGCGGCGGGCGTCCGAGAGCCGCTCCAGGAGCAGTACGCCCGCACCTTCGCCCCACGCGACACCGTCAGCCGAGGCCGCGAAGGACTTGGAGCGGCCGTCGGGGGCGAGCCCGCGCTGCCGGCTGAACTCGACGAACATGCCCGGGGTGCCCATGACGGCGACACCGCCGGCGAGCGCCAGCGAGCACTCGCCCGACCGCAGGGCCTGGGCGGCCATGTGCAGGGCCACGAGGGAGGAGGAGCAGGCCGTGTCGACGGTGACGGAGGGCCCTTCGAGGCCCAGTGTGTAGGAGGTACGACCGGAGACGAGGCTTCCGCCGCTGCTGGCCGCGGCCTCCACGCCGAGTGCGTAGTCGTGGTACATGACGCCCGCGAACACACCGGTCGCCGAGCCCTTGAGGGTCGTCGGGTCGATCCCGGCGCGCTCGATGGCTTCCCAGGACACCTCCAGCAGCAGCCGCTGCTGCGGGTCCATCATCAGGGCCTCGTTCGGGCTGATCCCGAAGAAGACCGGGTCGAAGTCGGCGGCGTCGTAGAGGAATCCGCCGGCTCGGGTGTAGGTCCGGCCGGGCGTGCCCGGCTCCGGGTCGTACACGTCCGGGTCCCAGCCGCGGTCGGCCGGGAAGTCGCCTATGGCGTCCACTCCGTCCGCGACCAGGCTCCACAGCTCGTCGGGGGTGGTGACCCCGCCCGGGTACCGGCAGCCGATCCCGACGATCACGATCGGGTCGTCGTCGTCGCCGGCCGCGCCGCCGCCGGTGGACAGGGCCCGGGCGGGTACGAGCGCGGCACGCTCCGAACCGCCCACCTCTTCGCCGATGTGGGCAGCGACGGCCTGCGCGGTCGGGTAGTCGAAGATCAGCGTGGCGGGGAGCCTGAGTCCGGTCACCGCTCCGAGCCGGTTGCGCAGCTCGACCGCGGCGAGCGAGTCGAAGCCCAGCTCGCTGAAGGCCCGCTCCGGCTCGATCGCGTCCGCGGAGGCGTGGCCGAGCACGCCCGCCACCTGGCCCCGTACGAGGTCGAGGAGCGCGGCGGCCCGGGAATCGGCGTCCAGGCCGGCCAGGCGGGCGAGGAGCCCGTCGCCGCCGTCGGCGGACTGCGCGGCCCGCCGTACGGGGACGCGTACGAGGCCTCGCAGCAGGGCGGGAAGGGAAGCGGCCCGGCCCCGCAGCACGTTCGTGTCGATCAGCAGGGGGACCACGGCGGGCAAGCCCGAGCGCAGGGAGCTGCTGAACAGGGCGAGGCCCTCGGCTTGGGAGAGGGCGGGCAGGCCCTGGGCCGCCATCCGCTCTTCCGCCAGGTCGAGCATGTCCGTGGTGGTCATGCCGGTGGTGACGCCCCAGAGACCGAAGGCCATGGAGGTGGCCGGGAGTCCTTCGGCGTGGCGGTGGGCGGCGAGCGCGTCGAGGAACACGTTCGCGGCCGCGTAGTTGCCCTGCCCCGCCGCCAGCACCAGACCGCCGGCCGAGGAGAACATCACGAACGCCGACAGGTCCAGCTCACGCGTCAACTCGTGCAGGTGCCACGCCGCGTCCGCCTTCGGACGCAACACCGCGTCCATCCGCTCCGCAGTCAACGCACCGATCACACCGTTGTCGGCGACACCCGCCACATGGACGACCCCCGACAACGGGTGAGCGGGGTCGATGCTGGCGAGCACCGCAGCCAGCGCCTCCCGGTCCGCCACGTCACACGCGGCGACCACGACCGAAGCACCCGAGTCGGTGAGGTCCGCGACGAGGTCGGACACTCCGGGGGTGTCCGCACCGCGACGCCCGAGGAGCAGCAGGTTGCGTACCCCGTGCTCGGCGACCAGATGACGGGCCACGAGCGCACCCAGACCACCCGTACCACCCGTGATCAACACGGTCCCCGTCGCATCCCACACCGGCTCCGCACCCTCACCCACGGACACGCGGGCCAGTCGCGGCACCGACACCTCACCCGCGCGGACGGCCAACTCCGGCTCGCCCAGCGCCAGTAGCTGCTCGTACTCGACGGATCCGTCTGTGTCGACGAGCACGAACCGGCCGGGATTCTCCGCCTGCGCCGCACGCACCAGACCCCACACCGGAGCCTGCCGCACGTCCACCGACTCACCCTCGACGACGGCCACCGCACCACGCGTGACCACCGCCAACACCGCACCCTCGGGCCGGTCCTCGGACAGCCAGTCCTGCACGGCCGCCAACGCGCTGTTGGCCACGCTGTGCACCGCGGCCGGCACGTCGTCCCCGTCCGGTGCCTCGCACTCGAAGAACACCGTGCCCTCGGCCGGCGCCTGCGCGGCGGCGGCCGCACCGGGCAGCGGGTTCCAGGCGATGTGGAAGAGGGACTCGCTGCCGTGGGTGCCGAGCTGCTCCGTGGAGACCGGGCGGCCGACGACCGCGCCGACGGTGGCGACCGGGGCGCCGGTGGCGTCGGCCACCTGCAACGACAGGCTCTCGGGGGTGGGCTGGGTGATCCGCACCCGTACGACGGAGGCTCCCGCCGCGTGCAGGGTGATGTCCTTCCAGACGAAGGGCAGTACGGTCTCGTCGCCGCCGGTTCCGTTGACGAGTGCCGCGTGCATGGCGGCGTCCAGGAGCGCCGGGTGGAGCCCGAACTCCTCGGCTTCGGCGTGTGCCTGCTCGGGCAGGGCGACCTCGGCGTAGAGCACGTCGTCGAGGCGCCAGGCGGCCTTGAGGCCCTGGAACGTCGGCCCGTATCCGAAGCCCCGCTCGCGCAGGCCCTCGTAGGCGCCGTCCAGGGGCAGTTCGTCCGCCCCTGCGGGCGGCCAGGCCGCCAGGTCGAAGGCGGGGGCCTCGGCGCCGGCGGCGAGTACGCCGTCGGCGTGCAGCGTCCACGGCAGGTCCGGCCGGTCCTCGGCGCGCGAGTAGACGCTCACCGAGCGCCGCCCCGAGCCGTCGGCGGCGCCGAGCACCATCTGGACGGTCACCGCGCCGCGTTCGGGGAGGATCAGGGGCGCCTGGAGGGCGAGCTCTTCGAGTACGTCGCAGCCCACTTGGTCGCCGGCCCGGATCGCCAGCTCCACGAAGCCGGTGCCCGGCAGCAGGACGCTGCCGAGGACGTCGTGATCGGCGATCCAGGCGTGGGTCCCGGCGGACAGCCGACCGGTGAAGGTGACCACGTCGGTGTCGGGGGACGGGAGTACGGCACCCAGCAGCGGGTGTCCGGCATCGGTCAGGCCGGCCGTCGCCATGCTGCCGCTGCCGGAGCCGATCCACGAGTTGGCGAGGTACTCCTCCGTACCGATCCAGTAGCGGGTGCGCTGGAAGGCGTAGGTGGGGAGGTCGACGCGGCGGGCTGTGGTGGTGGGGTGGAAGGCCTGCCAGTCGACGCGGGCGCCGGAGACGTGGAGCCGGGCGAGGGCGGTGACCAGGGTTTCGGCCTCGGGGCGGTTCTTGCGTACGGCGGCGACGAGGACGGCGTCGACGCTCTGGGCGGCGAGGCCGGTGAGGATCCCGTCGGGGCCGATCTCCAGGAAGCGGGTCACCCCCTGCCCGGCCAGCGCTTCGACGGCATCGGCGAAGCGGACGGCCTCGCGGACCTGGCCCACCCAGTACTCGGGGGACTGCCAGTCCGTGGAGGTCTGACCGGTAACGGTGGAGACGGCGGGGATGCGCGGCTCGTTGAAGGTCAACTGAGCGGCGACGGCCCGGAATTCGTCGAGCATCGGGTCCATCAGCGCCGAGTGGAAGGCGTGCGAGACGGCAAGCCGGCTCGTCTTCCGTCCGGCGGCCGCGAAGTGCTCGCCCACCGCGAGGACCGCGGCCTCGACACCCGAAACGACCACCGACCGCGGGCCGTTGACGGCCGCGATCCCGACTTCGTCGGTGAGCTGCGGGAGGACCTCCTCCTCGGTGGCCTGTACGGCGACCATCGCGCCGCCGGCCGGGAGGGCCTGCATCAGCCGACCGCGGGCGACGACCAGCCGGGCCGCGTCGGCCAGGGAGAGGACCCCGGCGACGTGGGCGGCGGCCAGCTCGCCGATCGAGTGCCCGGCCACCAGATCGGCCCGTACACCGAGGGCTTCGACGAGGCGGTACAGCGCCACCTCGATCGCGAAGAGGGCGGGCTGGGTGATCGCGGTCGCGTTCAGCGCGTCCGCGTCCTCACCCCACACCACCTCGCGCAGCGAGCGCCCGAGGTGGGCGTCGACCTCCGCGCACACCGCGTCGAAGGCGTCCGCGAACACCGGGAAGGACTCGTACAGCTCCCGTCCCATGCCCAGCCGCTGGGCTCCCTGTCCCGTGAACAGGAGCGCCGTCCGCCCGCCGCTCTGCGCCTGGCCGACGACCGCCCCGGGGTGGTCCTCCCCCGCCGCGAGAGCCGCGAGCGCCGCGAGTGCGCCCGCCCGGTCGCCGACGACCACCGCACGGTGGTCCATCGTGCTGCGCGCCGAGGCGAGGGTGTAGCCGATGTCCGCCGGGTCGTGCTCGGCGGCCACGACCAGCAGCCGCTCCGCCTGGCCGGCCAGTGCCTGTGCGGACTTGGCCGACAACACCCAGGGAGTGAAGGGCAGTTCGTCACCGGCTGCGGCCTCGGCGGGCTCCGGCGCCGCGGTGACCTCTTCGACGATGACGTGGGCGTTCGTGCCGCTGATGCCGAAGGAGGAGATGCCGGCCCGCCTCGGGTGGCCCTCCGCGCGCCATTCCCGGGCTTCGGTGAGCAGTTCCACGTCACCGGCCGACCAATCGATCTGGTCCGAGCGTTCCTCCGCGTGCAGGGTCGGCGGCAGCACACCGTGCCGCATCGCCATCACCATCTTGATGATGCCCGCGACACCCGCGGCCGCCTGCGTGTGGCCCATGTTGGACTTGATGGAGCCCAGCCACAGCGGCTGCCCTTCCGCCCGTCCTTGGCCGTACGTGGCCAGCAGCGCCTGCGCCTCGATCGGGTCGCCCAGCACCGTGCCGGTTCCGTGCGCCTCGACGGCGTCGACCTCGGCGGCCGTCAGGCCCGCGTTGGCCAGCGCCTGGCGGATCACCCGCTGCTGCGAGGGCCCGTTCGGGGCGGTCAGACCGTTGCTGGCACCGTCCTGGTTGAGGGCCGAGCCGCGGACCACCGCCAGGACGGGGTGGCCGTTGCGCCGCGCGTCCGAGAGGCGCTCCAGGAGGAGCATGCCCGCGCCCTCGCCCCAGCCGGTGCCGTTGGCGCCGACGCCGAAGGACTTGCAGCGCCCGTCGGGGGCGAGCCCGCGCTGCCGGCTGAACTCGACGAAGACCTCCGGCGTGGCCATGACGGCGACACCGCCGGCGAGCGCCAGCGAGCACTCCCCCGACCGCAGGGCCTGGGCGGCCATGTGCAGGGCGACCAGCGAGGAGGAGCAGGCCGTGTCCACCGTGACGGCCGGACCTTCGAGGCCGAAGACGTACGAGACGCGGCCGGAGGCGATGGCTCCGGTGCTGTTGTTGGCCGCGTAGTCGTGGTACATCATTCCGGCGTAGCAGCCGGTCATGCTGCCGCGCAGGGTCTCCGGGTCGATGCCGGCCCGCTCGAAGGCCTCCCAGGCCGTCTCCAGCAGCAGGAACTGCTGCGGGTCCATGACGGCGGCCTCGTTGGGGCTGATCCCGAAGAACGCCGGGTCGAACTCGCCGGCCTCGTGCAGGAATCCGCCCTCGTGGGCGTAGCTGGTGTGCGGCCGCTCCGCGGTCGGGTCGTAGATGCGGTCGAGGTCCCAGCCACGGTTGGCCGGGAAGGCGGTGACGGCGTCCACACCGTCGGCGACGAGCTGCCACAGCTGCTCGGGGGTTCGTACGCCTCCCGGGTAGCGGCAGGCCATGGAGACGATCACGATCGGGTCGTCGTCCCCGGCCCCGGCACCGCCCCCGGTACGGACGGCACTGACCGCCGGGAGCAACTCACCTATCACTCCGTCGAGTTCGTCGAGCAGGTGACGGGCCAGGGCGCGCGGGTTGGGGTAGTCGAAGGCCAGGGTCGCGGGCAGCCGGACCTCTGCGGCGGCGCTGACGGCGTTGCGGAACTCGACGGCGGTGAGCGAGTCGAAGCCGAGCTCGCTGAAGGCCCGGGTCTCGTCGACGGCGTGCGGCCCCGGGTAGCCGAGGGTCACCGCGACCTGCGTGCGCACCAGGTCGAGCAGGACGCCCTCGCGCTGCTCCCGGTCCAGGCCGGCCAGCCGGCCGCGCAGGGCACCGGCCGCCTCGGTCGCGGACACCGCGGCACGTCGGGCCCGTACGCGGACCAGCCCGCGGAAGAGCGGCGGCAGGGCCTCGCCCGCCTCGGCGAGGGTGCGTACGTCCAGCCGGATCGGCAGGACGACGGGGGCGTCGACGGTCAGGGCCCGGTCGAAGAGGTCCAGGCCGTACTCGGCGGTGAGCGCGCCGATGCCGGTGCGGCTCATCCGCTGGAGGTCGGCGTCGGTGAGGGCGCCGGACATGCCGCTCGCCCACAGGCCCCAGGCGAGCGACTGGGCGGGCAGGCCCTGGGCACGCCGGTGGGTGGCGAGCCCGTCGAGCAGGGCGTTCGCCGCGCCGTAGTTGCCCTGGCCGGGAACACCCAGGACACCGGTCGCGGAGGAGAACAGGACGAAGGCCGACAGCTCCAGGTCCCGGGTCAGCTCGTGCAGGTGGAGCGCCGCGTCGGCCTTGGCGCGCAGTACGGCGTCCAGGCTCCGCGGGGTCAGCGAGGCGATGAGCGCGTCGTCGAGCACGCCCGCGAGGTGGACGACGCCGGTGAGCGGCACTCCGGTGATGAGGGCGGCCAGGGCGTCCCGGTCCGCGACGTCGCAGGCGGCCAGGGTGGCCTCGGCGCCCAGGCCGCGGAGCTCGGCGCGGAGTTCCACCGCGCCGGGGGCGTCCGTACCGCGTCGGGAGACCAGCAACAGGCTCCGTACGCCGTGGGCCTCGACGAGCCGCCGGGCCACCAGCCGGCCGAGCGCGCCGGTCGCGCCGGTGACCAGGACCGTGCCGTTGCCGAAGTCGGGGCGCACGCGCCGTTCGGGGTCGTCGGTGAGGCGGGCGAGTCGGGCGCCGTGGACGGTGGCGCCGCGTACGAGGGTCTGGGGCTCGTCGGCGGCCAGCGCGGCGGCGGCCTGCGTCGCGCTGCCGAGGTCGTCGAGGCCGTCGAGGTCGGCGAGGAGGAACCGTCCGGGGTTCTCCATCTGCGCGGAGCGCACCAGGCCCCAGACGGCCGCGCCGGCCAGGTCGGTGACGTCCTCGCGGGCCTCGCCGGGGCGGGCCACCGCTCCGCTGGTCGCGACGAGCAGGCGCGAGTCCGCGTACCGATCGTCGGCGAGCCACTGCTGGAGGACCGCGAGCACTTCGGCGGTGGCGGCGCGCACGGTGTCGGGGTCCGCACCGGAGTGCCGGGAGCGCAGGACGACGGCCTCGGGCACCGGTCCGTCGGCGGCCAGCGTGGACCAGTCGGCTGGGGCGGTTCCCAGGGTAACGGCGGGCAGTTCGACCCAGTTCAGGGCGAAGAGGGACTCGTGGGCGACGGTGCGCGCGGCGGCGAGCTGCTCGGCGGAGACCTCGCGCAGGACGAGGGAGTCCACGGACAGCACCGGCCGGCCGGTCTCGTCGGCGACGGACAGGGCGATGGCGCCCGCGCCGTCCGGGGCGATGCGGACCCGCAGGCGCGCGGCACCGGAGGCGTGCAGCCGTACCCCCGTCCAGACGAACGGCAGGACCGGCCCGGTGGCCTCGGCGAAGAGGTCCGTGAACACGGAGCCGTGCAGGGAGGCGTCGAGCAGCGCCGGGTGCAGGCCGAACGCGGCTGCCTCGGCGTGGGCCCGCTCGGGCAGGGCGACCTCGGCGAACACCTCGGTGCCGGCCTGCCAGGCGGCCGTCAGACCGCGGAAGGCCGGGCCGTACGGGAGCCCGGCGGCGGCCAGTGCCTCGTACACGCCGTCCGTGTCGATGGGAGTGGACCCGGCCGGCGGCCAGCCGGCGAGGTCGAAGGAGCGGGACTCGGCGGCGCCGGCGGCGGCCACCAGTACGCCGGCCGCGTGCAGGGCCCACGGCTGGTCGGGCTGGTCGTCGCGGCGGGAGTGGACGCTGACCGGGCGCCGTCCGGACGCGTCGGCGGCGCCGACCTCGACCTGGAGGGCGACGGCGCCCCGTTCGGGGAGGACCAGCGGGGACCGGAGCATCAGTTCTTCGAGCAGCTCGCAGCCGACCTGGTCACCGGCCCGGACGGCCAGCTCCACGAAGCCGGTGCCGGGGAAGACCACGGAGTCGCCGACGACGTGGTCGGCCAGCCACGGCTGGGCCGATACGGAGACCCTGCCGGTCAGGACGACACCGCCGGAGTCGGCGAGGGAGACGACGGCGCCCAGCAGCGGATGCCCGGCGGCGGCGAGACCGGCGGCGGAGACGTCGCCGAGGGAGCCGGTGCCCTCGACCCAGTACCGGGTGCGCTGGAAGGCGTACGTGGGGAGGGAGACGAGCTCGACTCCGGTGCCCGCGTAGAGGGCCTGCCAGTCGACGGCCACACCGGAGACGTGCAGCTGGGCGAGGGCGGTGATCAGGCTCTCGGGCTCGGGGCGGTTCTTGCGCTGGGCCGCCACGAGCACGGTGTCTTCCACGCTCTGGGCGGCGAGCCCGGTGAGGATGCCGTCGGGGCCGATCTCAAGGAAGCGGGTGGCGCCCTGCTGCTCCAGGGCGTGTACGGCGTCCGCGAAACGGACGGCCTCACGGACCTGGTTCACCCAGTACTCGGGCGACCGCCAGTCCGCGCCGGGCCGGCCGGTGACGGTCGAGACGGCGGGGATCAGCGGCTCGGCGTAGCTCAACCCCTGGGCCGTGACCCGGAATTCGTCGAGCATCGGGTCCATGAGCGCCGAGTGGAAGGCGTGCGAGACGGCGAGCCGGCTCGTCTTCCGTCCGGAGGCCGCGAAGTGCTCGCCGACCGCCAGCACGGCGGCCTCGACACCCGAAACCACCACGGAATCCGGCCCGTTGACCGCGGCAATGCCCACCCCGTCGGTGAGCAGCGGCAGCACTTCCTCCTCCGTGGCCTGTACGGCGAGCATCGCGCCGCCGGCCGGCAGGGCCTGCATCAACCGGCCACGCGCCACGACCAGCCGGGCCGCGTCCGCCAGGGAGAACACCCCGGCGACATGTGCGGCCGCCAGCTCACCGATGGAGTGCCCTGCGACCACGTCGGGGGTGACCCCCCAGGCCTCCACCAGCCGGTACAAGGCGACTTCGAGAGCGAACAGCGCGGGCTGGGTGATCGCGGTCGCGTTCAGCGCCTCCGCGTCCTCACCCCACACCACCTCACGCAGGGAGCGCCCGAGGTGGGCGTCGATCTCCGCGCACACCGCGTCGAAAGCCTCGGCGAAGACCGGGAAGGCCTCGTACAGCTCCCGCCCCATCCCGAGGCGCTGCGCGCCCTGTCCGGTGAACAGGAACGCCGTCGACCCCTTCGTGACGACTCCGCGCACCACGTTGGGGTGCGCCTGTCCCTCGGCCAGCGCCGCGAGTCCGGCCAGCGCGGCCTCGCGGCCGTCGGCGAGGACGACCGCGCGGTGGTCGAGCGCGGCACGGCTCGTGGCCAGGGAGTAGGCCAGGTCGGCTTCGGCCAGGTCGGGCTCCGCCGTGGCGTGCGCGTGCACCCGGTCGGCCTGGGCGGCGAGGGCCGCCGCGTCGCGGCCGGAGACCGGCCAGGGCAGGACGGCGGGCAGCGGCGCCGCGGCCGCGGACGCCTCGGGGGCCGCTGCCGAATCCGCGGGGGCCTCCGCCGACGCCTCGACCGGCGCCTCCGCCGGGGCTTCCTCCAGGATGATGTGGGCGTTGGTGCCGCTCACGCCGAAGGCCGAGACACCCGCCCGCCTCGGCCGGTCCTCGGCGCGCTCCCACTCGCGGGTCTCGGTCAGCAGTCGGACCCGGCCGGCGGACCAGTCGACGTGGCTCGACGGTTCGTCCACGTGCAGGGTCTTCGGCAGCACCCCGTGGCGTATCGCCTCGACCATCTTGATGACGCTTCCGACGCCGGCGGCGGCCTGCGCGTGGCCCATGTTGGACTTGATGGAGCCCAGCCACAGCGGCCGGTCGTCCGTGCGGTCCTGCCCGTACGTGGCCAGCAGCGCCTGTGCCTCGATCGGGTCGCCGAGGGTGGTGCCGGTGCCGTGTCCCTCGACCACGTCGACGTGGGTGGCGGGGATCCGGGCGTTGGCGAGGGCCTGGCGGATGACGCGCTGCTGGGCCCGGCCGTTGGGGGCGGTCAGGCCGTTGCTGGCGCCGTCCTGGTTGACGGCGCTGCCGCGTACGACGGCCAGCACCGGGTGACCGTTGCGCCGCGCGTCCGCGAGGCGTTCGAGGACGAGCATGCCCGCGCCCTCGGACCAGCCGGTGCCGTCGGCGGCCTCGGCGAAGGCCTTGCAGCGGCCGTCGGGGGCGAGGCCGCGCTGGCGGCTGAACGCGATGAACGGCGACGGGGTGGACATCACCATGACGCCGCCGGCGAGGGCCAGCGAGCATTCGCGCTGCCGCAGCGCCTGGGCGGCCAGGTGCAGGGAGACGAGCGAGGAGGAGCAGGCCGTGTCGACGGTCACCGCGGGGCCTTCGAGGCCGAGGGTGTAGGAGATCCGGCCGGAGATGACGGCGGCCGCGTTGGCGGTGGTCATGTAGGCCTCGGCGACCTCGCCCGCCGCGCCGATGAGGTACTCGTAGTCCTGGATTCCGGAGCCCGCGAACACGCCGACGGGCTTTCCGCGCAGCGACGCCGGGTCGATCCCGGCCCGCTCGATGGCCTCCCAGGACACCTCCAGCAGCAGTCGCTGCTGGGGGTCCATGGTGAGGGCCTCGTTGGGGCTGATCCCGAAGAAGCCCGCGTCGAAGTCGGCCACGTCGTGGACGAAGCCGCCCTCGTTGACGTAGCTGCTGCCGGACCCGGTGGTCTCCGGCTCGTCGCCGCGGAGCCCGTCGAGGTCCCAGCCGCGGTCGGTGGGGAAGGTGGTGATGGCGTCCCGGCCCTCGGCCACGAGCCGCCACAGGTCGTCGGGGGTGCTGACGCCTCCTGGGTAGCGGCAGCTCATCGCCACGATGGCGATGGGTTCGTGGTCCTGGTTCTCGACCTCCTGGAGCCTGCGCCGGGTCTGGTGCAGATCCGCCGTGACCCGCTTGAGGTAGTCGAGAAGCCTTGCGTCGTCATTGGACATCTTGGGTCCCACCGAGTCCTTGTTCATGCCGTGAGGTCGAGTCGGGTCGTCGCGGGGTCGCGAGGCGCAGTCAGGTGAGGCCGAGTTCGTTGTCGATGAAGGCGAAGACGTCGTCGGCGGAGGCGGTCTCCAGCTGGTCGCCGATGGCCTGCCCGGCGCTGCCGGTCTTCGCGTCGAGGGTGCCGGTCAGCCGTGCCAGCAGGCTCTGCAGGCGGGCGGTGATGCGGGTGGCTTCGATGTCCTCGGCGGCGAGGGTCGCGGCGGCCGCTTCGAGCCGGTCCAGCTGGGCCAGCACGGGCAGTTCGCCACCGTCGGCGTCCTGGCAGAGCTCGGACCAGAGGTGGGCGGAGAGGGCCCCGGGGCTGGGGTGGTCGTAGATCATGCTGGTGGGCAGGGGGCGACCGGTGGCCGCGACGAGCTTGGTCCGCAGGTCGACGGCGGCGACGGAGTCGAAGCCGAGGTCGGTGAAGCCGCGGTCGGGCGCGACCTCGGCCGGGTCCTCGTAGCCGAGCAGCGCGGCCACGTGCGTACGGACCAAGTCCAGGAGCACGGAACGCTGTTCGGGCCCGCTCAGGCCGGCCAGTCGGCCCGCCAGGCCGGGATCGTCCCCGCCTCCTCCTTGAGATCCGTCCGCGCCGAGGGCGGCGCGGGCCTCGGGCAGGGCGTCGAGGAGCGGGCGCGGGCGGGCCAGTACGTAGGTGGGGGCGAAGCGCTCCCAGTCGAACTCGGCGACGACCGCGTGCGAGGTCCCGCCCTGCGAGGTGCCACTCCGCGCGGCACCGGCCAGGATGCGGCGCAGGGCCCCGACGGCCAGGTCGGGCCGCATGGCGGGGGCGCCGATCCGGCGCATGACGGCGGCCAGTTCGGCGTCGACCATGCCCCCGTCCCAAGAGCCCCAGGCCACGGAGGTGGCGGCGAGGCCGCGGGCGCGGCGGCTGTGGGCGAGACCGTCCAGGTAGGCGTTGGCGCTGCCGTAGGCGGACTGGCCGGCGCTGCCCCATACGGCGGCGCCGGAGGAGAAGAGCACGAAGGCGTCGAGCGGGGTGTCGCCGAGGAGTTCGTCGAGGTGGCGGGCGCCGAGCACCTTCGCCTCGGCCACCTCGGCGAGGTCGGCGAGGCTCAGTTCGCCGAGCGGGGCGACGCGCTGTGGCAGGCCGGCCGCGTGGAAGACGGCGGTCGGCTCGGGCAGCCCGGCGAGGAGGGTGCGTACGGCCTCCCGGTCGGCGATGTCGCAGGCTTCGACGGATACCCGTACGCCCGACTCCCGCAATTCGGCGGCGAGTTCTGCCGCGCCGGGGGCGTCCGGGCCGCGCCGTCCGACGAGGACCACGTGCTCGGCGCCGTCGGCGGCGAGCATCCGGGCGACGTGGGCGCCGAGTCCGCCGGTGCCTCCGGTGACCAGGACCGTGCCGCGGGGCTGCCAGGGCCCGCTCGGGTCGGGTTGCGCGGGGCGCACCATGCGGCGGGCGTAGGTGCCTTCGGGGCGGATGGCGACCTGGTCCTCGCCGGGGGTCCTGGCGAGGGTGTCGCAGAGCCGCCGCGCGACCGCTTCACCGAGGTCGGTCCCGGCCGGAAGGTCGACGAGGCCGCCCCAGGTGGCGGGGGCCTCCAGGGCGAGCGCCGCGCCCAGGCCCCAGACGGCGGCCTGCTCGGGGTGCACGGGGCGGGCCGCCGCGTCGGCGTCGTTCGTGGCCACCGCCCCCTCGGTGAGGCACCACACCGGGGCGGTCCACTGCCGGGCGGCCGTCTCCTGGAGCAGGGCGACGGTGGCGGCGAGGCCCCGGGAGAGCGCCGGGTGGTCGGGATGCGGGGTGTCGTCGAGGGCGAGCAGGCTCAGTACTCCGGCGGGCGCGGCGTGCGTGTCGGGGAGTACGGGGCCCTGCGCGCCGCCGGCCTCCACGAGTACGGGGGTCGCTCCCCGGGCGGTCAGCGCGGCCGCGAGGACGCCGGCGAGGGCCCGGCGCTCAGCGGTGTGCGGCACGAGCCAGTCCCCGGTGAGCGGGGCGGCGGCGGCCGGTGCGGGGTCGGCGACGGGCGCCCAGGCGATCCGGTAGCGCAGCGCGTCCACGGCGGAGGCCTCGCGGCGGCCGGCCCGCCAGCTGGTGAGGGCGGGCAGGACGGGGGCGAGGGCGGCGGGGTCGAGGCCGAGCCGCTCGGCGAGCCCGGTGGTGTCCTCGCGCTCCACGGCCTCCCAGAACTGGGCCTCGCCCGGGTCCGCGGAGGCCGGGGCGGTGGAGGTGGTGGGGGTGGTGGACGACGCGTTGGGCTGCCCGGCCCAGTAGGTGCGGCGCTGGAAGGCGTAGGTGGGCAGGTCCACGCGGTGGGGCCGGTGGCCGGCCGCCGTGAAGTACGCGTTCCAGTCGACGTGGACGCCGCGGGTGTGGGCGAGGGCGACGGCCCCGGCGAGCTCGCGTTCCTCGCCACGGCCGCGGCGCAGGACGGCGGTGAACACCGGCTGGTCCGCGCCCTCGTCCGGATCGGTGAGGCAGTCGGGGCCCAGCGGGGTGAGGGCGGCGTCGGGGCCGAGTTCCAGGAAGGTGTGGACGCCCTTGGCCGCGAGCAGCCGGACGGCGTCGCTGAAGCGGACGCTCGCGCGGACGTGGCGTACCCAGTAGTCGGCGCGGGCCAGTTCGTCGTCGCCCGCGAGCTCACCGGTGACCGTGGAGACGATGGGCGTGCGGGCGGTCCCGTACGCGATGCTCTCGGCGACGGTACGGAACTCGTCGAGCATCGGCTCCATCAGGGGCGAGTGGAAGGCGTGCGACACGGCGAGCCGCTTGGTCTTGCGGCCGAGTTCCGCGAAGTGCGCGGCGATGGCGAGGGCGTCCGCCTCGTCCCCGGAAACGACCACGGAACGGGGGCCGTTGAGCGCGGCGATACCGGTGGTCGGGGTGAGCAGCGGCTCCACCTCGTCCTCGGCGGCCTCGACTGCGACCATCGCGCCGCCCTGCGGGAGGGCCCGCATCAGTCGACCGCGGGCGGCGACCAGGCGGGCGGCGTCGGGCAGCGTGAGGACGCCGGCGACGTGGGCGGCGGCCAGTTCGCCGACGGAGTGGCCGGCGAGGTAGTCGGGGTGGATCCCCCAGGACTCGATGAGCCGGTACAGGGCCACTTCGCAGGCGAACAGGGCGGGCTGGGCGTGACCGGTGTCGTCGAGGAGCGGGCCGTCCTCGCCCCACATGGTGTCGCGCAGCGGGGTGTCGAGATACGGGTCGATCTCCGCGCAGACGGCGTCGAAGGCTTCGGCGAACACCGGGTGCGCGGCGTGCAGTTCGCGCCCCATGCCGAGGCGCTGGGCGCCCTGGCCGGTGAACAGTACGGCGCACAGCGCGTCGGGCCGGGCCGTTTCGCCTGCGGCGGGCTCGGCGGTGTCGGCGGCCAATGCCCGCAGGGCGCGTACGAGCTCGGCGTGGTCCTCGGCGATGACCGCCGCGCGGTGCTCCAGGGCGGCCCGGGTGGTGGCGAGGGACCAGCCGGTGTCGACGAGCGCGTCCCCCGGGTGGGCCTCCAAGTGGTCGGCGAGCCGGGCGGCCTGCGCGGCCAGCGCCTCGGGGCGGCGGGCGGAGACCATTACGGGCACGAACCGGGGGGCCGTACCGCCTGCGGCGGGCTCGGCGGTTGCGGGTGCGTCCGTGCCCGGGGGCGGGGTGGTTCCGCCGGGGGCGGCCGGGGCTTCTTCCACGATCACGTGGACGTTCGTGCCACTGAGGCCGAAGGAAGAGACGCCGGCGCGCTTGGCTCGGCCGCGGTCCGGCCAGGGGGTCGGTTCGGTCAGCAGACGTACGCTGCCCGCGCTCCAGTCGACGTTGTGGCTCGGTTCGTCCACGTGCAGGGTCCGCGGCAGCACCCCGTGGCGGATCGCCTCGACCATCTTGATGACTCCGCCGACTCCCGCGGCGGCCTGCGCGTGGCCGATGTTCGACTTGAACGAGCCCAGCCACAGCGGCTGGTCGGCGGGCCGCTCCCGGCCGTACGCGGCGATGAGGGCCTGCGCCTCGATGGGGTCGCCGAGGGTGGTGCCGGTGCCGTGCGCCTCGACGGCGTCGACATCGGCGGGGGTCAGCTGCCCTGACGCGAGCGCCTGCTGGATGACCCGCTGCTGGGAGGGGCCGTTGGGCGCGGTCAGGCCGTTCGAGGCGCCGTCGGAGTTCATGGCCGAGCCGCGGATGACGGCGAGGACGGGGTGGCCGTTGCGGCGGGCGTCGGACAGCCGCTCGACGAGGACCATGCCCGCACCCTCGGACCAGGTGGTGCCGTCGGCGGCCGCCGCGAAGGACTTGCAGCGTCCGTCGGGGGCCAGGCCCCGGTCCTGGCTGAAGCCGACGAAGGAGTCCGGGCTCGCCATCACGGTGACGCCGCCCGCGAGGGCCAGCGTGCACTCCCCGGTCCGTACGGACTGGACGGCGAGGTGGAGGGCGACGAGGGAGGAGGAGCAGGCGGTGTCCACGGTGACCGCGGGGCCCTCCAGGCCCAGGGAGTACGCCACGCGCCCGGAGGCGACGCTGGCCAGGCCACCGGTACCGCCGCCGCCCGGGTAGTCGTGGTAGACGACGCCGGCGAACACCCCGGTCCGGCTGCCCTTCAGGGAGGTGGGGTCGATCCCGGCCCGCTCGATCGCTTCCCAGGACACCTCCAGGAGCAGCCGCTGCTGCGGGTCGGTGTCCCGGGCCTCGCGCGGGCTGATCTTGAAGAAGTCGGCGTCGAACTGGCCGGCGTCGTGCAGGAAGCCGCCTTCGCGGCAGTACGTCTTGCCGGGCGTCGCCGGCTCCGGGTCGTACAGGGCGTCCATGTCCCAGCCCCGGCCGTCCGGGAAGAGCGAGACGGCGTCCCGGCCGGAGTCGACCAGCTGCCAGAGCTCCTCGGGCGAGGTGATGCCGCCGGGGAAGCGGCACCCCATCGCCACGATCGCGACCGGCTCGCTGCCGCGCTCCTCGGCCTCGCGCAACTGGCGCCGGGTGCGCTGGAGTTCGGTGGTGGCGCGCTTGAGATAGTCCCGGAGCTTCTCGTCGTTGCTCATCGAACCTCAACCAATCTAGAGCTGATCGCTGGCTAGGAGATGCCGAATTCGCTGTCGAGCACGTCGAACAGCTCCTCGTCGGTGACCGTTTCGAAGTCGGGGCCGTCATCGGTCGGCGCCGGGCCGCCGTGGGCGTCGCGCCAACGGCGTACGACGGCCTCCAGCCGGGCGGTGATCGCGTCGGCGCGGGCGCCTATCACCTCCGTGTCCCCGCCCGTGGCGGGAAATCCGGTGAGCACGGCCTCGATCCGGTCGAGTTCGGCCAGCGCCGCGGCGGCCGGGTCGCCGGCCGCCGACTCGGCCTCGGACTCCATCCGCTCCGCGAGGAAGGCGGCGGCGGCCCGCGGGGTCGGATAGTCGAAGATCAGGGTGGCGGGCAGGTCGCACCCGCTGGCGGCGGTGAGTCGCTTGCGCAGTTCCACGGCGGCGAGGGAGTCGAAGCCCATGTCGCGGAAGGCGAGATCGGTCTCGACGGCGGCACTGGAGTCGTAGCCGAGGACGGCCGCGACGTGTGTCCGCACCAACGCCAGCAGGACCCGCCCGCTCTCCGCCGCCCCGAGCCCGTCGAGCTTCGCCCGCAGGGCGGCCGCGGCCTCGCGGGACTCCTCGACGGAGGGAACGTCATGGCCGGCGGGCGCGGAGCCGGTGGCACCGGTGGCGTCCACCCAGTAGCGGGTCCGCTGGAAGGCGTAGGTGGGGAGGTCGGTGACGCGGGCGCCACTGCCGGCGTAGAAGGCCGGCCAGTCGACGCGCACGCCGTCCACGTACAGGTGGGCCAGAGCCGCGACGAGGGCTTCCGGCTCGGGCCGGTTCCTGCGCAGGGCCGGTACGAGGACCGCCTCGTCAGAGTCGAGTCCCTGCGAGGCGAGGCCGGTGAGGATGCCGTCCGGGCCGATCTCCAGGAAGCGGGTGACGCCCTGCTGTTCCAGCGCTGCGACGGCGTCGGTGAACCGGACGGCCTCGCGGACCTGGCCGACCCAGTACTCCGGGGACTGCCAGTCGGCTTCGGGGCTGCCGGTCACGGTGGACACGAAGCCGATCTTCGGCTCGGTATAGGTCAACTGCTGGGCTACGGTCAGGAATTCGTCGAGCATCGGGTGCATGAGCGCCGAGTGGAAGGCGTGTGAGACGGCCAGACGGCTCGTCTTCCGGCCGACTGCGGCGAAGTTCTCGCCGACCGCCAGGACGGCGGCCTCTACGCCGGAGACCACTACGGAGTCGGGGCCGTTGATCGCCGCGATGCCCACCTCGTCGTTGAGCAGCGGCAGGACTTCCTCCTCCGTGGCCTGTACGGCGAGCATCGCTCCGCCGGCCGGCAGCGCCTGCATCAGGCGGCCGCGCGCCACGACCAGCCGGGCCGCGTCGGCCAGGGACAGCACCCCGGCGACGTGTGCGGCGGCCAGTTCGCCGATGGAGTGCCCGGCGACCACGTCGGGCTTGATGCCCCAGGCTTCGACAAGTCGGTAGAGAGCGACTTCGAGGGCGAACAGCGCGGGCTGGGTGATCGCGGTCGCGTTCAGTGCCTCCGCGTCCTCACCCCAGACCACCTCGCGCAGGGAGTGCCCGAGGTGGGCGTCGATCTCCGCGCACACCGCGTCGAAGGCCTCCGCGAACACGGGGAAGGCGTCGTACAGCTCGCGTCCCATCCCGAGGCGCTGCGCGCCCTGCCCGGTGAACAGGAACGCCGTCCGACCACCGCGCCGGACGCGGCCCGTCACCACGCCGGGGTGGTACTCCCCCTCGGCGAGGGCCGCGAGTCCGCCTTCGCGGTCGCTCGCCAGGACGACCGCCCTCTGGGTGAAGGCAGTACGTGACGCGGCCAGGGAGAGCCCGATGTCCGCCGCATCGGTCTCGGGCCCTCCCGTGACCCGTTCCCGCAGGCGGGCGGCTTGAGCAGCGAGGGACTGCTCGGTCTTCGCCGACACCACCCAGGGGACCACGGGGAGTTCGGCCCGCACAGCCGTCTCCCCCGTGTTCGCGGGCGCCTCCTCGATGATCACGTGGGCGTTCGTCCCACTGATCCCGAAGGAGGACACGCCGGCTCGCCGTACCGCACCGGAGGGCTCCCATGCCCGCGCCTCGGCGAGCAGTTCCACGCTGCCCTCGGACCAGTCCACCTGGTCGGAGGGAGTCTCCGCGTACAGGGATTTCGGCAGGATGCCGTGGCGCATCGCCATGACCATCTTGATGATCCCCGCGACGCCCGCGGCCGCCTGACTGTGGCCCATGTTGGACTTGATCGACCCGAGCCACAGCGGCCGCCCCTCGGGCCGCTCCTGCCCGTACGTCTCCAGCAGCGCCTGCGCCTCGATCGGATCGCCCAGCGTGGTGCCGGTGCCGTGCGCCTCGACCACATCGACCTCGGCCGCCGACAGCCCGGCGTCCGCCAGGGCCCGGCGGATGACCTTCTGCTGCGCGGGGCCGTTCGGGGCGGTGAGGCCGTTGCTGGCGCCGTCCTGGTTGAGCGCCGACCCGCGCAGCACGGCGAGTACCGGGTGGCCGTTGCGCCGGGCGTCGGAGAGCCGCTCCAGCAGGAGCACTCCCGCGCCTTCCGAGCAGGCGACACCGTCGGCGGACGCCGAGAAGGACTTCGAGCGGCCGTCGGAGGCGAGGCCCTGCTGGGTGCTGAAGTAGACGAACATGTCGGGGGTGGACATGACGGTCACCCCACCGGCCAGCGCCAGGTCGCACTCGCCCGAGCGCAGGGAGCGGGCGGCCAGGTGGAGGGCCACGAGGGACGACGAGCAGGCCGTGTCCACGCTCACCGCCGGGCCTTCGAGGCCCAGCGTGTAGGCGACGCGGCCGGAGACGACGCTGCCCGCTGTGGTGCTTCCGGGCTCCCGGCCGAGCGCGTAGTCGTGGTACATCACCCCGGCGAACACTCCGGCCGACGTGCCCTTGAGGGTCGTCGGGTCGATCCCGGCGCGCTCGATGGCCTCCCAGGACACCTCCAGCAGCAGCCGCTGCTGAGGGTCCGTCATGAGGGCTTCGTTGGGGCTGATCCCGAAGAACACGGGGTCGAAGTCGGCGGCCCCGTAGAGGAATCCGCCTTCGCGGGCGTACGTCTTGCCGGGCGCGCCCGGCTCCGGGTCGTACACCTCCGGGTCCCAGCCGCGGTCCGCGGGGAACTCGCCGATGGCGTCGACACCTTCCGCGACCAGCTGCCACAGCTCCTCGGGGGTGGTGACCCCGCCCGGGTAGCGGCAGCCCATTCCGACGATCGCGATCGGATCGTCGTGGTGACTCGAGCGACCGGAAGCGGCGGGGCGACGCTCGGCCTCCGCGAGCCGGCGGCGGGCCTCCCGCAGGTCGGTCGTGGCCCGCTTCAGGTATTCGAGAAGTCGCTCCTCGTTGCTCACCGAGACCTACTCCCTCTGGTCGACGATCCGTGGCGACTCACTCGCGGGACGTCCAACGTTGATCGGATTTGAACGCTACTGAGCCCGCCGAGGGACAGCCCACCCTTAGCCCACCCCTGTCGCGAGCACCGGTCGGGAAGGGGAAAACACGCGAAAGGCCGGGGTGCGTGACGGCTGTGGTTCAGCGTCACGCACCCCGGCCTGGTGGCCGATCCGCCCTGGTCAGGCGGTCCGGCGCGTCAGGGGGTCGCGGAGGAGCCGAGCTCGTTGTCGAGGATGTCGAACAGCTCGTCCGCGGTGACCTCGTCGAGGTCCTGGCCAGGATCCGGGATCTCCGGCATGGCGTACCCCTGGTCGTGGATCTGTGGTCCGTCGAGCCGGCCGGCCAGCTCCCGCAGCCGCTCGGCCAGTCGTGTGCGTTCGGGGCCGACCGGCGGGGCGTCGGTCGTCAGCAGGGCCTCCAGTTTCTTGATGTCGGCTTCCACGCCGGATACCGGCGCGGCCGGGACGAGGCGTGCGGCGATGTACGCGGCCACCTCCGCCGCGCTCGGGTAGTCGAAGATCAGCGTGGCGGGCAGCCGCAGCCCACTGGCCGCCGTGAGCTGGTTGCGCAGCTCCACCGAGCCGAGCGAGTCGAAGCCCAACTCCCCGAAGGCGCGGTCCGGTTCGATCGCGTCACCGGAGGCGTGGCCCAGTACGGCCGCGGCGTGGCCCCGTACGACGTCCAGGATGATCCGGTCCCGCTCCTCCTCGTCCCGCCCGGCGATCCGCTCGGCCAGCGAGGCCCCCTTCGGCGCCCCCGCGGCGACCCGCTTGCGGGCTGCCGGGGCCATGGCGCGTAGCAGGGCGGGCAGTTCGTCGGTACGGGCGCGCAGCGCGCCCGCGTCCACCCGTAGCGGCACGGTGGCCGCCAGGCCCGAGACCAGCGCGGAGTCGAACAGGGCGAGCGCCTCGGCCTCGGAGAGGGCGGGCGTGCCCGCGCGGCGCATGCGCTCCAGGTCTGCGTCGGTGAGGTGGGATGCCATGCCGGTGTCGACGGCCCAAAGGCCGAAGGCCATGGAGGTGGCCGGGAGTCCTTCCGCGTGACGGTGGGCGGCGAGCGCGTCGAGGAACACGTTCGCGGCCGCGTAGTTGCCCTGCCCCGCCGCCAGCACCAGACCGCCGGCCGAGGAGAACATCACGAACGCCGACACGTCCAGCTCACGCGTCAACTCGTGCAGGTGCCACGCCGCGTCCGCCTTCGGACGCAACACCGCGTCCATCCGCTCGGACGTCAGCGCACCGATCACACCGTTGTCGGCGACACCCGCCACATGGACGACCCCCGACAACGGGTGAGCGGGGTCGATGTCGGCCAGCACCGCAGCCAAGGCCTCCCGGTCCGCCACGTCACACGCGGCGACCACGACCGAAGCACCCGAGTCCGCCAGATCGGCGAGGAGATCCGAAGCACCGGGCGCATCCGCACCCCGGCGTCCCAGCAGCAGCAGGTTCCGTACGCCATGGTCGGCCACCAGATGCCGGGCCACGAGCGCACCCAGACCACCCGTACCACCCGTGATCAACACGGTCCCGCCCGCATCCCACACCGGCTCCGCACCCTCACCCACGGACACGCGGGCCAATCGCGGCACCGACACCTCACCCGCGCGGACGGCCAACTCCGGCTCGCCCAGGGCCAGAAGCTGCCTCAAAGCCACCGAGCCGTCGGTGTCGACGAGCACGAACCGGCCGGGATTCTCCGCCTGCGCCGCACGCACCAGACCCCACACCGGAGCCTGCCGCACATCCACCGACTCACCATCGACGACGGCCACCGCACCACGCGTGACCACCGCCAACACCGCACCCTCCGGCCGCTCCACGGACAGCCAGTCCTGCACCGCCTCCAGGACCGCCCGCACGGTCGTGCGCACGTCGGCGAGTACGTCGTCGGTTCGCGGCACCCCGACGCAGTCGAAGACGACGTGGGCCGGCACGTCGTCGGCAGCCTGACCACGCATGGGCGCGGGCTGCCATCCGACGCGGAGCAGGGCGTCGCCCGCGCCCGCGCCGAGCTGCTCGGCCGAGACCGGCCGGGAGAGGAGCGACTCCACCGACAGCACGGGGTGGCCGTGCTCGTCGGCGACGGTCAGCGAGAGCCCGTCCTGCTGGGCGACGGGGGTGATCCGCACCCGCAGCGCCTTGGCCCCGGGCGCGTGCAACGCGACTCGGTTCCACGCGAAGGGCAGCAGGGTCTGCCCGCCGCCCTCGCGGCCCGGGATGTCGAGCAGCCCGACGTGCATCGCCGCGTCCAGCAGGGCGGGGTGCAGCCCGAAGCGGACGGCGTCCTCGTGGGCCTGTTCCGGCAGGCGGACCTCGGCGTAGAGCGCGTCGCCGAGTCGCCAGGCCGCGGTGAGGCCCTGGAACACCGGCCCGTAGTGATAGCCGGCGGCCGCGAGATCCGGGTAGGCGCCGGTGACGGGCACCTCTTCGGCCCCCGCAGGCGGCCAGTCCGTCAGTCCCTCCGCCGCGTCCGCTTCCGCCACCGGGGACAGCACTCCCTCGGCGTGGCGCGTCCACGGCAGGTCCGGCTGGTCGTCGGCGCGCGAGTGGACGGCCACGGTCCGGCGCCCGGTGTCGTCCGCCGCCCCGACCACCACCTGGACGGCGATCCCGCCCCGCGCGGGGAGGATCAGCGGAGCCTGCAGGGTGAGCTCCTCAAGGAACCCACAGCCGAGCCGCTCGCCCGCCCGGATCGCCAGCTCGACGAATCCGGTGCCCGGCAGCAGGACGCTGCCGAGGACGTCGTGGTCGGTGATCCAGCCGTGCGTGCCGGCGGTCAGGCGGCCGGTGAGGACGGCGCCGCCGTCGTCGGGGAGGACGACGGCCGCACGGAGCACGGGGTGGTCGAGGGCGATCTGCCCGGAGTCGGCGGTGCCACCGGCGGCGGCGGGGGCCGTCATCCAATAGCGGGAGCGCTGGAAGGGGTAGGTGGGGAGTTCGACGAGCCGGGCGCCGGTGGCGGCGTAGTAGGCCTGCCAGTCGATGCCGGCCCCGGACACGTGGAGCTGCGCGAGGGCGGTGACCAGCGTCTCCGCCTCGGGGCGGTTCTTGCGCACGGTCGCGGCCAGGACGGCCTCGTCCAGGCTCTGCGCGGCGAGACCGGTGAGGATCCCGTCGGGGCCGATCTCCAGGAAGCGGGTCACGCCCTGCCCGGCCAGCTCCTCGACGGCATCGGCGAAGCGGACGGCCTCGCGGACCTGGCCCACCCAGTAGTCCGGGGACCGCCAGTCCGCGCCGGGGCGTCCGGTCACCGTCGAGACGAAGCCCAGCTTCGGCTCGGTGTACGACAGCTGGAGCGCGAGGGCCCGGTACTCGTCGAGCATCGGGTCCATCAGGGCCGAGTGGAAGGCGTGCGAGACCGCGAGCCGGCTGGTCTTGCGACCGGCCGCCGCGAAGTGCTCGCCCACCGCGAGGACGGCGGCCTCGACGCCTGAAACCACCACGGAATCGGGTCCGTTGACCGCCGCGATGCCCACCCCGTCGGTGAGCAGCGGCAGGACTTCCTCCTCCGTGGCCTGTACGGCGAGCATCGCGCCGCCGGCCGGCAGCGCCTGCATCAGGCGGCCACGGGCCACGACCAGCCGGGCCGCGTCCGCCAGGGAGAACACCCCGGCGACGTGGGCGGCGGCCAGCTCACCGATGGAGTGTCCGGCGACCACATCGGCCCGGACGCCCCAGGCTTCGACCAGCCGGTACAAGGCGACTTCGAAGGCGAACAGCGCGGGCTGGGTGATCGCGGTCGCGTTCAGCGCGTCCGCGTCCTCACCCCACACCACGTCCCGCAACGACCGCCCGAGGTGGACGTCGACCTTCGCGCACACCGCGTCGAAAGCCTCGGCGAAGACCGGGAAGGCCTCGTACAGCTCACGCCCCATCCCGAGGCGCTGCGCACCCTGGCCCGTGAACAGGAACGCCGTGGACCCCTTGCCCGCGACGCCCCGCACCACGCTCGGATGCGTCTCTCCCCCGGCCAGTGCGACGAGCCCGGCCTCCCGGTCGCCCACCACCACCGCCCGGTGCTCCATGACACCGCGCGCCACGGCCAGGCTGTACCCGATGTCCTCGGGGCTGTGCTCCTCGGCCTCGGTCGCGGCCAGCAGCCGTTCCGCCTGACCGGCCAGCGCCTCGGCGGACTTGGCCGACAACACCCACGGGGTCACCGGGAGTTCGACCTCCGCGGCTTCGCCCGCCGGCTCCTCCGGTGCCTGCTCCACGATCACGTGGGCGTTCGTGCCACTCAGCCCGAACGAGGAGATCCCCGCCCGACGCGGCCGGCCGGCGGCCCCCCACTCCCGGGCCTTGGTCAGCAGTTCCACCTCACCGGCCGACCAGTCGATCTCGTCCGAGCGTTCCTCCGCGTGCAGGGAGGGCGGCAGCACGCCATGCCGCATCGCCATCACCATCTTGATGATGCCCGCGACGCCGGCCGCCGCCTGCGTGTGCCCGAAGTTCGACTTGACCGAGCCCAGCCAGAGCGGCTCCCCTTCGGCCCGGCCCTGTCCGTACGTGGCCAGCAGCGCCTGCGCCTCGATCGGGTCGCCCAGCTTGGTTCCCGTGCCGTGCGCCTCCACCGCGTCGACCTCGGCGGCCGTGAGGCCCGCGTCGGCGAGGGCCTGGCGGATCACCCGCTGCTGCGCGGGCCCGTTCGGGGCGGTCAGACCGTTGCTGGCACCGTCCTGGTTGAGGGCCGAGCCGCGGACCACCGCCAGGACGGGGTGGCCGTTGCGCCGCGCGTCCGAGAGCCGCTCCAGCAGCAGGACGCCCGCGCCCTCGCCCCAGCCGGTGCCGTCCGCGCCCGCGCCGAAGGACTTGCAGCGCCCGTCCGGGGACAGGCCGCGTTGCTCGCTGAAGTACACGAGCATGTCGGGGGTGGACATGACCGTCACACCACCGGCCAGTGCCAACGAGCACTCGCCCGACCGCAGGGCCTGCGCGGCCATGTGCAGGGCCACGAGCGAGGACGAGCAGGCCGTGTCGACGGTCACCGCCGGGCCCTCCAGGCCCAGCGTGTACGCGACCCGGCCGGAGACCAGGCTCCCCGCCGTGCCGCCCGCGTAGTCGTGGTACATCACGCCCGCGTACACACCGGTGCGGCTGCCCTTGAGCGCCGCCGGGTCGACCCCGGCCCGTTCGATCGCCTCCCAGGAGATCTCCAGCAGGAGCCGCTGCTGCGGGTCCATGATGAGCGCCTCGCGCGGGGAGATCCCGAAGAACGCGGGGTCGAACTCGGCCGCGTCATACAGGAAGCCCCCGTCCCGGGCGTAGGACTTGCCGGGCACGCCCGGCTCCGGGTCGTACACGCCCGGGTCCCAGCCCCGGTCGTCGGGCAGCGGGGCTATCGCGTCGACCCCGTCCGCGACCAGCCGCCACAGTCCGTCGGGCGTGGTCACGCCTCCCGGGTAGCGGCAGGCCATGCCCACGATCACGATCGGGTCCTCGCCCCCCGCCCGGACGGCGGCGGCCGGTACCGCATCGGGGGCGGCGTCCGGGGTGCCGTCGAGCAGCTCCTGGACGTACCCGGCCACGGCCTCGGCCGTCGGGTAGTCGAAGATCAGGGTGGCCGGGAGGCGCAGGCCGGTCTCCGCGTCGAGCCGGTTGCGCAGCTCGACGGCGGTGAGCGAGTCGAAGCCCAACTCGTCGAACGCGCGGCGGGGTTCGATGGCTTCGCCCGAGGCGTGGCCGAGGACCGCCGCGATCTTCGTACGGACCAGGTCGAGGACGGCGCCGGCCCGGTCCGCGCCGGTCAGGCCCGCGAGTCGGGTGGTCAGGGCCGGGGAGCCGGTACGGGCCGACCGGCGACCGGGGGTCCGTACGAGACCGCGCAGCAGGGCGGGGGTCTCGTCGGCGTGCGCGCGGAGCACCCCGAGGTCCAGGCGTACGGGGACCGTGGCCGGCGCGCCCGAGCGCAGAGCGGCGTCGAAGAGTGCGAGTCCCCGGTCGGCGGGGACGGCCGGAGTACCGGCCTGCCGCATCCGTTCGAGTTCGGCCGCGCCGAGCCGGGTGCCCATGCCACCGGGGGTGTCCCAGAGGCCGAAGGCCAGGGACGCGGCCGGGAGGCCGGCCGCTCGGCGGTGGGCGGCCAGGGCGTCGAGAAAGGCGTTCGCGGCGGCGTAGTTGGCCTGTCCCGTCGAACCGAGGGTGCCGGCGATGGAGGAGAAGAGGACGAAGGCGGTGAGGCCGAGGTCTCGGGTCAGCTCGTGCAGGTGCCAGGCGGCGTCCGCCTTGGGGGCGAGGACGCCGCGCAGGCGCTCGGCCGTGAGCGAGGTGATCATCGCGTCGTCGAGCACGCCCGCCGCGTGGACGATTCCACGCAGCGGGTGCGCCGGGTCCACCCCGGCCAGGAGCGCGGCCACGGCATCACGGTCGGCCACGTCGCACGCTGCGACGACGACCGCCGCACCCAATTCTGCGAGTTCCTGGCGCAGTTCGGTGGCGCCGGGGGCTTCCGCGCCACGCCGGCCCGCGAGCAGCAGGTGGCGTACGCCGTGTTCGGTGACCAGGTGGCGGGCCACGAGCGCGCCCAGCCCGCCCGTGCCACCCGTGATCAGCACCGTCCCGGCCGGGTCCCACACCGTCTCGGGACCGACGGGGGCGGTGACCCGCACCAGCCGCGGGGCCAGCACCCGGCCCTCGCGGACCGCCAACTCCGTTTCGTCACCGGCCCGTACGAGGCCGAAGTCCGCGGAGCCGTCCGTGTCGAGGAGTATGAAGCGGCCGGGGTTCTCCGCCTGCGCCGCGCGCACCAGGCCCCACACCGGGGCCTGCCGTACGTCAACCGGATCGACGTCGCCGACGGCCACGGTGCCGCGCGTGACGACCACGAGGGTGGCCGCGGCGAACCGCTGGTCCGCCGACCACTGTCGCAGTACGTCCAGGACCCGTTCGGTCAGGGCGTGGACGGCGGACGGCACGTTTTCGTCCCCCGTCGCGCAGTCCAGGACGACCGTGCCGTCCACCGGGCCCTCCGCGGGCACGTCCTCCCAGCACAGCCACTCCCCCGGCGAGGCGGAATGGTCGGCCGGCTGCCAGACGACCCGGTAGAGCGGATCGACGGCCGCGCTGCCGGTCCCGGACTCCTCCAGAGCGCGTCCGACGACACCGCCCACCGACGCGACCGGGGCGCCGGAGGCGTCCGCGATCTCCAGGGAGAGGCTCTGGGGGGTCGGCCGGGTCATCCGTACGCGAGCAGCCGAGGTGCCGACCGCGAACAGTCGTACGTCCTTCCACACGAACGGCAGCACCGTGCCACCGTCGTGGCCCTCGGCGCCGTCCACCAGCGCGGCGTGCATCGCGGCGTCCAGCAGCGCCGGGTGCAGCCCGTACGCGTCCGCCTGCACGTCCTGGTCCAGCGCGACCTCGGCGTAGACGACGCCGTCGAGCCGCCAGGCGGCCGTCAGGCCCTGGAAGGCCGGCCCGTAGGCCAGACCCTGCTCGCCCAGGGTCTCGTACGCGCCGTCGAGCGGGAGCGGGACCGCGCCCGGCGGGGGCCAGGTGGTCAGGTCGAAGGCGGGTTCCTCCGTACCCTCGGCGAGTACGCCGTCCGCGTGCAGGGTCCACTCGGGGTCCGCGAGGCTCTCGTCCCGCGCGTACACCCCGACGCTGCGCCTGCCCGAGTCGTCGGCGGCTCCGACGACCACCTGCACGGCAGCGGCGCCGCCCTCGGGGAGGAGGAGCGGCACATGGAGGGCGAGCTCCTCCAGCACGTCGCAGCCGGTGTGCTCGCCCGCGCGGATGGCCAACTCGACGAAGCCCGCGCCGGGGAAGAGGATCGCGTCCCGCACCACGTGGTCGGCGAGCCAAGGCTGCGCGGCGACGGCGAGCCGTCCGGTGAGCACGGCGCCGCCCGAGTCGGCCAGGGTCACCACCGAGCCGAGCAACGGGTGCGCGTGACCGGCGCTCCCGGGCTTCACCGCGTCGATCCAGAAGCGGGTGCGCTGGAAGGAATAGGTGGGGAGGTCGATACGGCGGGCGCCCGAGGCGCCGTAGAGGGCCTGCCAGTCGACGGGAACCCCGGTGGTGTGCAGCAGGCCGAGGGCGGCGACCAGGGTCTCGGCCTCGGGGCGGTTCTTGCGCACGGTCGCGGCCAGGACGGCCTCGTCCAGGCTCTGCGCGGCGAGACCGGTGAGGATCCCGTCGGGGCCGATCTCCAGGAAGCGGGTCACGCCCTGCCCGGCCAGCGCTTCGACCGCGTCGGAGAAACGCACTGCCTCGCGGACCTGGCCCACCCAGTACTCAGGGGACCGCCACTCCGTGGAGACGGCGCCGGTGACAGTCGACACCACGGAGAGCGCAGGCTCGTTGAAGGTCAACTGAGCTGCCACAGCCCGGAATTCATCGAGCATCGGGTCCATCAGGGCCGAATGGAAGGCGTGCGAGACCACCAGCCGGCTGGTCTTGCGACCGGCCGCCGAGAAGTGGTCACCGACCGCCAGGACGGCGGCCTCGACACCGGAGACGACGACCGACCTCGGGCCGTTGACCGCCGCGATACCCACCCCATCGGCGAGCAGCGCCGCGACCTCCTCCTCCGTGGCCTGTACGGCGAGCATCGCGCCGCCGGCCGGCAACGCCTGTATCAGGCGGCCACGCGCCACGACGAGCCGCGCCGCATCGGCCAGGGACAACACCCCGGCCACGTGCGCGGCCGCCAGCTCGCCGATCGAATGCCCGGCAACCACGTCAGGGGTGACCCCCCAGGCCTCCACCAGCCGATACAAGGCGACTTCGAACGCGAACAACGCGGGCTGCGTGATCGCGGTCGCGTTCAACGCCTCCGCGTCCTCACCCCACACCACCTCCCGCAACGACCGCCCCAGGTGGACGTCGACCTCCGCGCACACCGCGTCGAAAGCCTCGGCGAAGACCGGGAACGCGGCGTACAGCTCACGCCCCATCCCCAGCCGCTGCGCACCCTGCCCCGTGAACAGGAACGCCGTGCGTCCACCGGGCTGCGCCTGGCCGACGACCACTCCCGGGTGGTCCTCCCCCGCCGCGAGAGCCGCGAGCGCCGCGCGTGCGCCCTCCCGGTCGCCGACCACCACCGCGCGGTGCTCGAAGAGGGACCTCGACGTCACCAGGGAGTACCCGATGTCTTCGGGGCTGTGTTCCTCTGCCCCGGCCACGGCCAGCAGTCGCTCCGCCTGTCCTGCCAGCGCCCGCGCGGACTTCGCCGAGACGACCCACGGCGCGACCGGCAGTGCGGCGGCCGCCGCTTCGGCCGCCGGTTGCTCCGGTGCCTGCTCCACGATCACGTGCGCGTTCGTGCCGCTCAGCCCGAAGGAGGAGATGCCCGCCCGCCTCGGCCGGCCCTCGACCTGCCAGAGCCGGGCCTCCGTGAGCAGTTCCACGTTCCCCACGGACCAGTCGACCTGGTCCGACGGGGCGTCAACGTGGAGGGTGCGCGGCAGGACTCCGGCCCGCATGGCCATGACCATCTTGATGATGCCCGCGACGCCGGCCGCCGCCTGCGTGTGCCCGAAGTTCGACTTGACCGAGCCCAGCCAGAGCGGCTGTCCCGCGGGGCGCTTCTTCCCGTAGGTGGCCAGCAGCGCCTGCGCCTCGATCGGGTCGCCCAGCTTGGTTCCCGTACCGTGCGCCTCCACCGCGTCGACCTCGCCCGGCGTCAGGCCCGCGTCGGCGAGGGCCTGACGGATCACCCGCTGCTGCGCGGGGCCGTTGGGTACGGTCATGGCGCTGGACGCGCCGTCCTGGTTGACCGCCGACCCGCTGACGAGCGCCAGCACCGGGTGGCCGTTGCGTCGGGCGTCCGACAGCCGCTCCAGCAGCAGGACGCCCGCGCCCTCGCCCCAGCCGGTGCCGTCGGCGGCGGCGGCGAACGGCTTGCAGCGCCCGTCCGGGGCGAGGCCGCGCTGCTCGCTGAAGTACACGAGCATGTCCGGGGTGGACATGACCGTCACGCCACCGGCCAGGGCGAGCGAGCATTCCCCGGACCGCAGGGCCTGGGCCGCCATGTGCAGGGCGACCAGCGAGGAGGAGCACGCCGTGTCGACGGTGACCGCCGGGCCCTCCAGTCCGAGGGTGTAGGCGGTGCGGCCGGAGACGAAGCTGCCCGCGCTGCCGTCGGCGTAGTCGTGGTACATCACCCCGGCGTAGACACCGGTGCGGCTGCCCTTGAGGGTGGTCGGGTCGACTCCGGCCCGCTCGATGGCCTCCCATGAGATCTCCAGCAGCAGTCGCTGCTGGGGGTCCATGGTCAGTGCCTCGCGCGGGCTGATGCCGAAGAACGCGGGGTCGAACTCGGCCGCGTCGTAGAGGAACGCGCCGTCGCGGGCGTAGGACTTGCCGGGCACGCCCGGCTCCGGGTCGTAGACGCCCGGGTCCCAGCCCCGGTCGGCCGGGAAGCCGGACACCGCGTCGGTGCCTTCGGCCACCAGCCGCCACAGGTCCTCCGGTGTGCCGGCCCCTCCGGGGTAGCGGCACGCCATGGCCACGATCGCGATCGGGTCGTTGCTCGCCGCGGTGAGCCGTGCGTTCTCCTCGCGCAGCCGCTCGTTGTCCGTGAGCGACTTGCGCAGTGCTGCTACGACCTGTTCCACCGATGTGCTGCTCACGTCATCCTCATCATCCAGGTCGGGGTCAGCTGAGTTCGCCGCCGGCCATGGCGGCTCGTACGAGGTCGTCCACGTCCATCTCCTCGATGGCCGGGCCGCCCTGTCCGTCCGGGGCCTCGTCGGACTCGGTGGAACCGGTCCGCGCCAGGCCGAGCAGTGCGTCGAGGAGGCCGGCTTCGCGCAGGCGCGCTGCCGGGATCGACAGCAGGGCCCGCCTGATGCCTTCCTCGTCGAGGGGCGCTCCGACGGCGGCGGCTGCCGGCTCGGGCTCCAGTTCCTCCAGCAGGAACCCGGCCAGGGCCGCCGAGTTGGGGTAGTCGAACATCAGGGTGGCGGGCAGCCGCAGCCCCGTCGCCTTCTGGAGCCGGTTGCGCAGTTCGATGGCCCCGAGGGAGTCCAGGCCGAGCTCGGTGAAGCCCCGGTCGGCCGCGACGCCGGCCGTGTCGCCGTGGCCGAGTACGGCGGCCGCGTGGCCCCGTACGAGCTCCTCCAGGTAGCGGGCCTGCTCCGGTCCGACCGGCAGCCCGGCGAGCTTGGCCCGCACCAGGGAGCCACCGGCGTCGCCGGAGCCCGCCGACGGGACCGCGGTGGGCTTGGGGCCCTTGCGGGCGGGCGGGCCGGCCAGCGCCCGCAGCAGGGCCGGGATCTCGTCGGCCCGCTCGCGCAGGGCGGCGCGGTCGAGCCGGACCGGTGCCAGCAGGGCTTCGTCCAGGCCCAGCGCCGCGTCGAACAGCGCGAGCCCGTCGGAGAAGGACAGCTCCAGCACCCCGGAGCGCCCCATCCGGAGCAGGTCGGCCCGGCCCAGCTCCGGCCCCTCGCCGACCGTGCCCTCCCACAGGCCCCAGGCCAGGGAGGTGGCGGCGAGCCCGGCGGCGCGGCGCTCGGCGGCCAGGGCGTCGAGGAAGACGTTGGCCGCCGCGTAGGTGGCCTGCCCGGCGGCGAGGATCTGGCCGCCGGCCGAGGAGTACAGCACGAACGCCGACAGGTTCAGGTCCCGGGTCAACTCGTGCAGGTGCCAGGCGGCGTCCACCTTGGGCCGCAGGACCTTGCCGACCTGTTCCTTGGTGACGGCGCCGACCAGCGCGTTGTCCATGACGCCGGCGGCGTGCACGACCCCGGTCAGCGGGTGCTCGGCGGGGATCTCGTCGAGCAGCGCGGCGAGCGCGTACCGGTCGGCCGCGTCGACGGCGACGATCCGTACCGTGGCCGCACCCAACTCGGCGAGCTCTACGCGCAGTTCCGCCGCTCCGGGGGCGTCCGCGCCCCTGCGGCTCGTGAGCACGAGGTGTCTTACGCCCTGCTCGGCGACCAGGTGCCTGGCGAGTACCGCACCCAGCAGCCCGGTGCCACCGGTGATCAGCACGGTGCCGTCCGGGTCCCATGCCGGGGACTCGGCGCCGCCGCTCGTGGCGACGTAGCGGGGTACCAGCACCTTGCCCTGGCGGACGGCGATCTCCGTCTCGGCCGAGGCGACCGCGGCGGGCAGGGCCGCCACCGACGCGGGGGCCGCGTCGAAGTCGACGACGGTGAAGCGGCCCGGGTTCTCGGCCTGCGCCGCGCGCATCACGCCCCACAGCGGGGCCTGTACGCAGTCGACGCCGTCCGCGTCGCCCGCGAGCACGGCGCCGCGCGTGACGAGCACCAGGCGGGAGTCGGCGAACCGTTCGTCGGCGAGCCACTGGCCCAGTGCGTCGAGCAGCCGTCCCACCGAGGTGCGGACCTGCTCGGGTACGCCCCCGGTGGTGCCGAAGACGTCGGAGATGTCGGGTGCGGTGAGCACGACCGTGCCCGGGACCTCGGGCTCCGAGGTGAGTTCGGCGAACGAGGAGACCGACCGGAAGCCGGGCAGTGCGGCTCCGACGACGACCAGGTCGTCCACGGCGACCGGCGCGACGGAGGACGGGTGGGCCTGCCAGTCGATGCGGAACAGAGCGGCGCCCCGGCCGTCCCCGTCGCCCGCCAACTGCTCGGCGGACACCTCGCGCACCACCAGCGACTCCACCGTGGCCACCGGCTCGCCCGTCGGCGCGGTGATCCGCAGGGCGACGGCGTCGGGGCCCGGCTTGGTCAGCCGTACGCGCAGGGCGGCGGAGCCGACGGCGTGCAGGGTGACACCGTTCCACACGAAGGGGAGGGCGGCCCGGACGGGGCCCTCGTGATCCGCGTCGAAGATCCGCTCCGCGTGCAGGGCGGCGTCGAGGAGGGCGGGGTGCAGCGCGAACGCGGCGGCGTCGGTACGGGCGTGCTCGGGCAGGTTGATCTCGGCGAAGAGTTCGTCACCGCGCCGCCAGGCCGCCGTCAGGCCCTGGAACACCGGGCCGTACCCGTAGCCGAGGCTCGCGAGGTCCTCGTACATGCCGCTCACGTCGACCGGCCGGGCGCCGGCCGGGGGCCATGCCTCCAGGTCCGGGACGACGGGCGCCGCCTCCGCGGCGAGGACACCACGGGCGTTGCGGGTCCAGGGCGCGTCGGCCGCCAGGTCCTCGGCGCGCGAGTACACGGTGACGTCACGCCGCCCGGACTCGTCCGCCTCGCCCACGACGACCTGTACGGCGACCCCGGCCTTGGCCGGCAGCAGCAGCGGCGTCTCCTGGGTGAGCTCTTCCAACTGGGCGCAGCCCGCCTCGTGGCCGGCCCGGAGCGCCATCTCCACGTAGGCGGTGCCGGGCAGCAGGACACTGCCGTGGACGGCGTGGTCGGCCAGCCAGGGGTGCGTGGAGACGGAGATCCGGCCGGTGAGGACGGGGGCTCCGGTCTCCGGGGAGACGACCACGGCGCTGAGCAGCGGGTGCCCGGCGGGCAACTGCCCGAGCCCTGCCGCGTCACCGACGGCGGCGGGGGCGTCGAGCCAGTAGCGGGTGCGCAGGAACTCGTAGGTGGGGAGGTCGACCCGGCGGGCGCCGCCGGCGGCGTGGAAGGCCTCCCAGTCGACGGGAACCCCGGTGGTGTGCAGCAGGCCGAGCGCGGCGACCAGGGTCTCGGCCTCGGGGCGGTTCTTGCGCACGGTCGCGGCCAGGACGGCCTCGTCCAGGCTCTGCGCGGCGAGACCGGTGAGGATCCCGTCGGGGCCGATCTCCAGGAAGCGGGTCACGCCCTGCCCGGCCAGCGCTTGGACCGCGTCGGAGAAACGCACTGCCTCGCGGACCTGGCCCACCCAGTACTCAGGGGACCGCCACTCCGTGGAGACGGCGCCGGTGACAGTCGACACCACGGAGAGCGCAGGCTCATTGAAGGTCAACTGAGCTGCCACAGCCCGGAATTCATCGAGCATGGGATCCATCAGGGCCGAATGGAAGGCGTGCGAGACCACCAGCCGGCTCGTCTTGCGACCGGCCGCCGAGAAGTGGTCACCGACCGCCAGGACGGCGGCCTCGACACCGGAGACGACGACCGACCTCGGGCCGTTGACCGCCGCGATACCCACCCCATCGGCGAGCAGCGCCGCGACCTCCTCCTCCGTGGCCTGTACAGCGAGCATCGCGCCGCCGGCCGGCAACGCCTGCATCAGCCGACCACGCGCCACCACCAACCGCGCCGCATCCGCCAGGGACAACACCCCGGCCACATGCGCGGCCGCCAGCTCGCCGATCGAATGCCCGGCAACCACGTCAGGGGTGACCCCCCAGGCCTCCACCAGCCGATACAAGGCGACTTCGAACGCGAACAACGCGGGCTGCGTGATCGCGGTCGCGTTCAACGCCTCCGCGTCCTCACCCCACACCACCTCCCGCAGGGAGCGCCCCAGGTGGACGTCGACCTCCGCGCACACCGCGTCGAAAGCCTCGGCGAAGACCGGGAAGGCCTCGTACAGCTCACGCCCCATCCCGAGGCGCTGCGCACCCTGCCCCGTGAACAGGAACGCCGTCCTTCCGGCCGTCCGTGCGGATCCCCGTACGCCGTCACCCGCGCCCTCGGCGAAGGCCCCGAGCGCGCGCAGCGCGCTCTCCGTGTCCGTGGCCAGGACCACTCCGCGGTGTTCCAGTGCCGCCCGGCCGGTGGCCAGGGTGTACGCGACGTCGCGGAGGTCCAGTTCGGGTTCGGCGAGCAGGCGGGCGTGGAGGGCCAGGGCCTGCCGCGCCGGGGCGTCCGCGTCGGAGCCGGACAGCACCAGCGGCAGCGGCAGCTCGGCCTCGGGCCGTGCCCGTACCGCTTCCGCCTGCGGCGCCTCCTCGACGATCAGGTGGGCGTTGGTGCCGCTGAGGCCGAAGGAGGAGACGGTGGCGCGGCGCGGCCGGTCCGCTCGTCGCGGCCAGGGCCTGGCCTCGGTGAGCAGGCGGACGTTGCCGGCTTCCCAGTCGACCTCGGGCGAGGGCTCGTCGACGTGCAGGGTCTTGGGCATCAGGCCGTTGCGGAGCGCCATGACGGACTTGATGACTCCGCTGACGCCGGCCGCCGCCTGGGCGTGGCCGATGTTGGACTTGATGGAGCCGAGCCACACCGGGTCGTCCGCGGGCCGCCCCTGTCCGTAGGTCGCGAGCAGGGCCTGTGCCTCGATCGGGTCGCCGAGCCGGGTGCCCGTGCCGTGGCCCTCGACGAGGTCCACGTCGGCCGTGGTGAGCCCGCCGGCGGCGAGCGCGCGCTGGATGACCCGTTGCTGGGAGGGACCGTTGGGGGCGGTGAGCCCGTTGCTGGCGCCGTCCTGGTTGATGGCGGAGCCGCGGATCACGGCGAGGACCTCGTGGCCGAGGCGCTGCGCGTCGGAGAGCCGCTCGATGAGGAGCAGGCCGACGCCTTCCGCCCATCCGGTGCCGTCCGCGCCGCCCGCGAAGGCCTTGCAGCGGCCGTCGGCGGAGAGGCCGCGCTGCTGGGCGAACTCGACGTAGATCTCGGGGGTCGACATCACGGTGACGCCGCCGGCGAGGGCCATGCCGACCTCGCCGCGCCGCAGTGCCTGGCAGGCCATGTGGAGGGCGACCAGGGAGGAGGAGCAGGCGGTGTCGACGCTGACGGCGGGGCCTTCGAGGCCGAGGGTGTAGGCGACGCGGCCGGTGAGGATGGAGGCCGCGGTGCCGTTGCCGAGGTAGCCGGCGACGTCGTCGGGGATGTGTTGGAGGCGGGAGCCGTAGTCGTGGTACATCACGCCGGCGTAGACGCCGGTCTGGCTGCCGCGCATGGTCGTCGGGTCGATGCCTGCGCGTTCGAAGGCCTCCCAGGCGGCTTGGAGCAGGAGCCGCTGCTGCGGGTCCATGGCGATGGCCTCGCGGGGGCTGATGCCGAAGAAGGCGGGGTCGAACTCGGCGGCGTCGTAGAGGAATCCGCCTTCACGGGCGTACGTCTTGCCGTGCAGGCCGGGCTCGGGGTCGTAGATGGCGTCGGTGTCCCAGCCGCGGTCGGCGGGGAAGTCGGCGATGGCGTCGCGGCCTTCGGCGACGAGTTCCCACAGGTCCTCGGCGGAGCGGACCCCGCCGGGGAAGCGGCAGCTGATGCCGACGATCGCGATGGGCTCGTCGTCGGAGAGGACCACGGGCGCCGGCTCGGCCGACGCGGCCGCTGATTCGGCTTCGGTGCCGCCGAGTTCGGTGTCGAGGTAGTCGGCGACAGCTCGGGTGGTCGGGTAGTCGAAGACGAGGGTGACGGGGAGCCGCAGTCCGGTCGCGGAGTTGAGCGCGTTGCGCAGCTCCACCGCTGCGAGGGAGTCGAAGCCGAGTTCTTTGAAGGCGCGGTCGGCGCCGACGGTGTCCGCGGATTCGTGGCCGAGGACGGCCGCGACCTGGCCCGCGACCAGGTCGAGGAGGGCCCGGCGGCGTTCGGCGGCGGTGAGGGAGGCGAGGCGGCGGGCGAGCGGGTCGCCGACGGGTGCGGCGCCCGCCGCGCTGCGCCTGGTCGTGGGCCGGGCGGTGGCGGCGGCCGCGCGCAGCAGCGGCGGGATGTCGGCGCCGCGGGCCTGGAGGGCGGCCGGGTCGACGAGGAGGGGGGCGAGCAGGGCGTGTCGGGTGCGCAGGGCTTCGTCGAAGAGGTCGATGCCGCGGGCGGCGGGCAGGGCGGGGAGGCCGAGCCGGTTCATCTTCTCGACGTCGGCGTCGGTGAGTTCGCCGCCGAGGCCGGTGTTGACGGCCCACAGCCCGTACGCGAGGGAGGTCGCGGGCAGGCCCGCGGAGCGGCGGTGGGCGGCCAGGGCGTCGAGGAACACGTTGGCGGCGGCGTAGTTGCCCTGTCCGGCGGGCAGGACGAGTCCGCCGGCCGAGGAGAACATCACGAACGCCGACAGGTCCATTTCGGCGGTGAGTTCGTGCAGGTGCCAGGCGGCGTCCGCCTTGGGTCGCAGGACGGTGTCCAGGCGTTCGGGGGTGAGCGTGCCGATCAGGCCCGGGTCGACCACTCCCGCCGCGTGGACGATGCCCCCCAGCGGGTGCTCCTGCGGAATGTCGGCGAGGACGCCGGCCAGTGCGGTCCGGTCGGCCGCGTCGCAGGCGGCGATCCGGACGTCCAGGGCGCCGGCCGCGACGAGCCGGTCGCGGAGTTCGGCGGCGCCGGGGGCGTCCGGGCCGCGACGGCTGGTGAGCAGCAGGTGGCGTACGCCGTGCCGTTCGACGAGGTGGTGGGCGATGCGGGCGCCGAGGCCGCCGGTGCCGCCGGTGATCAGGACGGTGTCGTCGCCGTTCCAGGGCGCGTCGGCCTCCGGTACGGAGGTGCGCACCAGCCGAGGGGTGAGGAACCGGCCGTCGCGCAGCGCGAGTTCGGGTTCCCCCTGGGCGAGGGCGGCGGCCGCGATGGCCGGGAAGTCCGCCGTGTCGATGTCGGTTTCGGTGTCGAGGAGGACGATCCGGCCCGGGTTCTCGGCCTGGGCGGCGCGGACGATGCCCCACACGGGGGCCTGCGTCAGGTCGGGGGCGGTGTCGGCGCCGGTGGCGACCGCGCCGCGGGTGACGACGACGAGGGTGGTGAACTCGAACCGTTCGTCCGTCAGCCAGGACTGGAGCAGGCCGAGCACGTACGAGGTGATCGTGCGGGTCGCTTCGAGGGCGGGCCGGCCCACCGGGGTGGGGCAGCAGGCCAGTACGACGGCCGAAGGGTCGCCGAGGATGGCCAGCCCGTACTCGTCGAGGACGACGGTGGAGGAGGGCAGGGGTTCGGCCGGCGCGGGCAGCGGCGTCCACTCGATGTGGTGCAGGGCGTCGGAGAGGACGCCGTTCGTCGGCTCCAGCTGGTCGGCGGAGACCGGGCGGCAGATCAGCGAGGACACGGTCATCACGGGGTTGCCGGTCTCGTCGGCGACGACCATCGCCGATTCCTCGGCGCCGCGGATGCGGCGTACGTACACGCGCAGCGCGGCGGCTCCGGTCGCGTGGAGGGACACCCCGCTCCAGGCGAAGGGCAGCAGGGCTTCGGTGCCGCCCTCGCCCTGGTCGACGAGGACGTCCACGTGCATGGCGGTGTCCAGCAGCGCCGGGTGCAGTCCGTAGTCGGCGGCTTCGGCGCGTACGGAGTCGGGCAGGGCGGCCTCGGCGAACAGTTCGTCGCCGCGCCGCCAGGCCGCCGTCAGGCCCTGGAAGGCGGGGCCGTAGCCGTATCCGCGCTCGCGCAGCCGCTCGTAGGCCCCGTCGACGTCCACGGCGGTGGCGCCGCGCGGCGGCCACTGCGTCAGGTCGGCGTCGACCTTCGGGGGTGCGCCGGTGGCGAGGAAGCCGGTGGCGTGGCGGGTCCAGGAGTCCTCGGGGGCTCCGTCCAGGCGGGAGTGGATGTGCAGCGGGCGGCGGCCCGAGGCGTCGGGGGCGCCGGCGGCGACGCGCAGGGCCGCGCCGCCGGATGCGGGCAGGACCAGGGGCGCCTCCAGGGTCAGCTCCTCCAGGAGGTCGCAGCCGACCTGGTCGCCGAGGCGTACGGCGAGCTCGACGAAGCCGGTACCGGGGAGGAGCACCGCGCCGTGCACGCCGTGGTCGGCGACCCAGGGCTGGCCGGTGGCCGAGAGCCGACCCGTCAGGACCACGGATCCGGAGTCGGGCGACAGGACGGCCGCGCTGAGGATGGGGTGGTCGACGCGGTCGAGGCCGGCCGAGCCGACGTCGCCGGCCTTGGCGGGTACGTCGAGCCAGTACCGCTTGCGCTGGAAGGCGTACGTGGGCAGGTCGACGAGCGGGCCGGTGCGGCCCTGCGCGCCGAGTACGGCGGTCCAGTCGACGCCGGCTCCGCGCGCCCAGGCCGTGCCGATGCCGGACAGGGCCTCGCGGGCCTCGTCGCGGTCGCGGCGCAGCAGCGGGACGAAGACGGTGTCCTCGTCGGCGGCGGATCCGACGCCGAGCGCGGTCAGCACCGCGTCGGGGCCGATCTCCAGGAAGGTGCGGGCGCCCAGCTCCTCGGTACGGCGTACCGCGTCGGCGAACCGGACGGGCTCGCGGACCTGGTCGACCCAGTACTCCGGGGACTGCCACTGCGTGGAGAGCTCTCCGGTGACGGTGGAGACCACGGCGAGTCGCGGCTCGGCGAAGGTCGACTCCCGTACGACGGCACGGAATTCGTCGAGCATGGGGTCCATCAGGGCCGAGTGGAAGGCGTGCGAGACGGCGAGCCGGCTGGTCTTGTGACCGGCGGCGGCGAAGTGCTCGCCGACGGCGAGGGCGGCCGTCTCGATGCCCGAAATCACCACCGATCGAGGCCCGTTGACGGCCGCGATGCCCACTCCGTCGGTGAGCAGCGCCGCGACCTCCTCCTCGGTGGCCTGTACGGCGACCATCGCGCCGCCGGCCGGCAGCGCCTGCATGAGCCGGCCGCGGGCGACGACCAGCCGGGCCGCGTCGGCCAGGGAGAGCACGCCCGCGACGTGGGCGGCGGCCAGCTCGCCGATGGAGTGTCCTACGACCAGGTCGGGGGTGAGTCCCCAGGCCTCGACCAGCCGGAACAGGGCCACTTCGAAGGCGAACAGGGCGGGCTGGGCGATCGCGGTCGCGTTCAGCGCGTCCGCGTCCTCGCCCCACACCACGGCGCGCAGCGACTGCCCGAGGTGCGGGTCGATCTGGGCGCAGGCGGCGTCGAAGGCCGCCGCGAACACCGGGAAGGCCTCGGACAACCCGCGTCCCATGCCGAGGCGTTGGGCGCCCTGGCCGGTGAACAGGAAGGCAGTCTTGGCGTCCTGGGCGGTGTCGGCGTCCGAGAGCCGTTCCAACGCGCGGGAGAGTTCCGCCCGGTCGGCGCCGAGGGCGACGGCGCGGTGTTCCAGGGCGGCCCGGCCGGTGGCCAGGGTGAGTGCGGCGGGGGCCAGTTCTTCGTCGGTCAGGTCGGCGAGCCGTTCGCGCAGGCGGTCGGCCTGGGCGCGCAGGGCCTCGGGGGTGGCGCCGGATACCGTCCAGGGGACGGCGGGGAGCGCGGCCGTGGCCTCCACGGGCGCGGGCGCTTCCTCGGGCGCCTGCTCGATGATCACGTGGGCGTTGGTGCCGCTGATCCCGAAGGAGGACACGCCGGCCCGCCGCACCCCGCCGGGCGTCTGCCATTCCCGTGCCTCGGTGAGCAGTTCCACCTCGCCGGCCGACCAGTCCACCTGGTCGGAGGGGGTCTCCGCGTACAGGGTCCGCGGGAGCACGCCGTGGTGCATCGCCTGGACCATCTTGATGATGCCCGCGACGCCCGCGGCGGCCTGCGTGTGGCCCATGTTGGACTTGATGGAGCCCAGCCACAGCGGCCGACCCTCGGGCCGTTCCTGCCCGTAGGTCTCCAGCAGGGCCTGGGCCTCGATCGGGTCGCCGAGCCGGGTCCCCGTGCCGTGCGCCTCGACCACGTCGACCTCGGCGGCCGTGAGGCCCGCGTCGGCGAGGGCCTGGCGGATCACCCGCTGCTGCGCGGGCCCGTTCGGAGCGGTCAGACCGTTGCTGGCACCGTCCTGGTTGAGGGCGGAGCCACGGACCACGGCCAGCACCCGGTGCCCGTTGCGCCGCGCGTCGGAGAGCCGTTCCAGGAGCAGGACGCCCGCGCCCTCGCCCCAGCCGGTGCCGTCCGCGCCGACGCCGAAGGACTTGCAGCGCCCGTCGGAGGCGAGCCCGCGCTGGCGGGCCATGTCGAGGAACGTGTCGGGGGTGGACATGATCGTGACACCGCCGGCGAGGGCCAGCGAGCACTCCCCCGCCCGCAGGGAGCGGGCAGCCATGTGCAGGGCCACCAGGGAGGAGGAGCAGGCCGTGTCCACGCTGACCGCGGGGCCTTCGAGGCCGAGCGCGTAGGAGACCCGCCCGGAGACCACGCTGGCGAGGCTGCCGTTGCCGTGGTAGCCGGCCACGTCCTCGGGGAGCGGGCCGAGGCGCAGTCCCCAGTCGTGGTACATCACGCCGGCGAAGACCCCGGTGGAGCTGCCCTTCACGGACCGCGGGTCGATGCCGGCGCGCTCGAAGGTCTCCCAGGCGACCTCCAGCAGCAGCCGCTGCTGCGGGTCCATGGCCTGGGCCTCGCGCGGGCTGATCCCGAAGAACGCAGGGTCGAACTCGGCGGCGTCGTAGAGGAAGGCGCCCTCGGTGGAGTACGTCTTGCCGGGCTTGCCGATCTCCGGGTCGTAGAGGTCGCCGGCCCAGCCGCGGTCGGTGGGGAAGGGACCGATGGCGTCGGAGCCTTCGGCGACGAGTTGCCACAGCTCCTCCGGGGAGGACACCCCGCCCGGGTAGCGGCAGGCCATGCCGACGATGACGATCGGGTCGGCGGAGGCGTCCGCGGCATGCGTACGGGTCTCGGGTGCCGGGGCGGTCGTGGGGGCGGCCGAGCCGACGAGCTTGGCCACCAGGTGTTCGGCCAGGGCCGTCGCCGTGGGGTAGTCGAAGGTCAGGGTCGCGCTCAGGCGCAGGCCGGTCGCGGTGGCGAGCCGGTTGCGCAGTTCCACGGCGGCGAGGGAGTCGAAGCCCGTCTCGGTGAAGGCCCGGGTCGCGGTGACCTCCTCGGCGCTCTGGTAGCCGAGCACGGCCGCGGCCTCGGTGCGGACCAGCCGCAGGACGGTGGCGAGGCGGTCGGCGGCGCCGAGATCCGCGAGGCGGGCCGCGAGCGGCGCCGGTCCGCCGGCCGCGGCGGCGCTGCCCGCGGCGGGCACCGTCCCGGCGGCGGGGCGGCGTACGGGGGTGCGTACGAGCGCCCGCAGCAGGGTGGGGGTGCCGTCCGTACGGGCCCGTACGGCGCGCTGGTTGACGCGTACGGGGACCACGGTCGGCTCGGCGGTGGTCAGGGCCTTGTCCAGCTGGGCGAGGTTCTCCGCGAAGGACAGTGAGTCCAAGCCGAGCCGCTCGATGCGGGTGAGGGCGGCCGCGTCGAGGCTCGCGCCCATTCCGCCGCCGCCGGCCCACAGGCCCCAGGCGAGCGAGGTGACGACCTGGCCGGCGGCCGCGCGGCGGGCGGCGAGGGCGTCGAGGAAGAGGTTGGCGGCGGCGTAGTTGCCCTGGCCGGCGCCGTCGAGGACGGTCGAGGCGGAGGAGAAGAGGACGAAGGCGGAGAGGTCGAGGCCGGCCGTCAGCTCGTGGAGGTTCCAGCCGGCGTCCACCTTGGGCCGCAGGACGGTGTCGAGCCGTGCGGCGTCGAGGTGGCCGACCAGCCCGTCGTCGATCACGCCGGCCGCGTGCACCACGGCCCGCAGCGGGTGCCCGGCCGGGATGCCGGCGAGCAGCGCGGCCAGGGCCTCCCGGTCGGCGACGTCGGTGGCGGTGATGGTGGCCTCGGCGCCCGACTCGGCGAGGTCGGCGAGCAGTTCGCGCGCGCCGGGGGCGTCGGGGCCGCGCCGGCTGGTGAGCACGAGGTGGCGGACGCCGTGCTCGCGGACCAGGTGGCGGGCGAGTTCGGCGCCCACGCCGCCGGTGCCGCCGGTGATGAGCACGGTGCCGGCCGCGTCCCAGGGCGCGGGGCGCTCCTCGTCGGGGGCCGGTACCGCGGCCAGCCTGGGAACGTACGACTCGGCGCCGCGCAGGGCCAGTTCGGGCTCGGAGGAGGCGGCCAGGGCGCGGCCGAGGAAGGCCGGTCCGGCCTCGTCGGCGTCGACGAGCGTGAAGCGGCCCGGGTTCTCGGCCTCCGCCGACCGGACGAGGCCCCAGACGGGCGCCTGCCCGAGGTCGACGTCGGTGCCGGGCACGGCGGCCCCGTTGCGGGTGACGACGGCGAGGCGGGACTCCGCGTACCGCTCGTCGGCCAGGAAGGCCCGTACGGCGGCCAGCGCGTCGGCGGTGACGGCGCGGACGGCGCCGGGCACGTCGCCCGCCGGGGTGGGCAGGGCGCGGTACACGACGACGGGCGGCACGGGTCCGTCCGCCGCCTCGGCGAACTCTCCGAACTCGACTGTTTCGGTGGGCAGTTCGAGGTGGTTCCAGCGTACGGCGAGCAGCGGGTCGGAGCGGTCCCCGGCGAGCTGGTCCGCGGTGACGGCCCGCAGCAGCAGCGACTCGACGCGGGCCACGGGGGCGCCGGCCGCGTCGGCGACCGTCACGTCGAGCTCCTCGCGGCCGCGCGCGGTGATCCGTACGCGGACGGCGGAGGCTCCGGCCGCGTACAGGGCGACCCCGTTCCACGAGAAGGGGATCCAGGTCCCCTCGGGCCGGTTGCCGGCGGCGGAGAGGGCGTGGTCGGCGGGGTGCAGGGCGGCGTCGAGGAGGGCCGGGTGCAGTCCGTACGCCGCGGCGTCGGCGCGCGTGGGCTGCGGGGGTTCGACCTCGGCGAAGACCTGGCCGTCGAGGAGCCAGGCTGCGCGCACACCGTGGAAGGCGGTCCCGTAGCCGTAGCCCTCGTCCGCCATGTCGGCGTACAGGGTGCTGACGTCGAGCGGCACGGCTCCGGTGGGCGGCCAGGGCCCGGCGAGGGCGGAGGTGTCCGGGTCCGGAGCGGCGGGGGCCAGGACGCCGGTGGCGTGGCGCACCCAGCCGTCCTCGGCGCCGTCTTCGGGATCGGCGGCGTCGAGGGCGTCCGGCCGCGAGTAGCACTCGACGGTGCGGCGGCCCGAGGCGTCGGCGGGGGCGACGACCACCTGGAGCGCGACTCCGCCCGACGCGGGCAGCACCAGCGGGGCCTGGAGGGTCAGCTCCTCGACGAGCGCGCAACCGGTTTCCGCGCCGGCCCGCAGGGCGAGTTCGACGAAGGCGGTGCCCGGGAGCAGGGTGACCCCGGCGATGGTGTGGTCGGCGATCCACGGGTGGGTGCGCAGCGAGAGGCGGCCGGTCAGCACGGTGGCGCCGGCGCCCGCGAGGTCGACGACCGAGCCCAGGAGGGGGTGCTGGGCGGCGAGTTGGCCGAGCCCGGAGGGGTCGCCGGCGGACCGCTCGGGGGCGAGCCAGTAGCGGCGGGTACGGAAGGCGTAGGTGGGCAGGTCGTCGACGCGGCGGGTCGGGCGGCCGGCGTACACGGCCCGCCAGTCGAGGAGCGCGCCGCGGGCGTGGGCGAGGCCGGCCGCGCCGAGCGCCTCGCGGACCTCGTCCTTGCCGGCGCGCAGCAGGGGGGCGAAGACGGTGTCGGCCTCCCGCTCCTCGGGCAGGCAGCTCTGGCCGAGCGCGCTGAGCACGCCGTCCGGGCCGAGTTCCAGGAAGGTGCGGACGCCGCCCTCGGTGAGGAGCCAGTCCATGGCGTCGGAGAAGCGGACGGTCCGGCGGACGTGGCCGGTCCAGTAGTCGGGCGAGCACAGTTCCTCGGTCGTCGCGAGCCGTCCGGTGACGGTGGAGACGAGCGGGATGCGGGGCGCGGAGTAGGTCAGGATGCCGGCGATGCGGCGGAACTCCTCCAGCATCGGTTCCATGAGCGGGGAGTGGAAGGCGTGGCTGACCTGGAGCCGCTTGGTCTTGCGGCCCTGCGCGGCGAACCGCTCGGCGAGCTCGCCCACCGCGCGCTCCTCGCCGGAGAGCACGAGGGAGTCGGGGCCGTTGACGGCGGCGACGGCCACCGTCTCCCCGAGGAAGGGGAGGACTTCTTCCTCGGTGGCCTGGACGGCGGTCATGGCGCCGCCCGTGGGCAGTTCCTGCATCAGCCTGCCGCGGGCGGCGACGAGGGTGGCCGCGTCCTCCAGGTTCAGTACGCCGGCGACGTGCGCGGCGGCGATCTCGCCGATGGAGTGGCCGGCGAGGAAGTCGGGGCGTATGCCCCAGGACTCGACGAGCCGGAAGAGGGCGACCTCGACGGCGAACAGCGCGGTCTGCGCGTAGCGGGTCTCGTCGAGGCGGGCGGCGTCCTCGGTGCCCGGCTCGGCGAACAGGACGTCCCACAGGGAGACGTCGAGCTGGAGGTCGAGCCAACCGATGGCGTCGGCGAGGGCGTCCGCGAAGACCGGGTGGGTGTCGTACAGCCGGCGGCCCATGGCGAGGCGCTGACTGCCCTGCCCGGTGAAGAGGAAGGCGAGGCGCCCGGCGGGCAGCGCGCCGGTCCGGGTGCCGGGGCCGGCTTCGCCGGCGGCGAGGGCGGTCAGCCCGGCCAGCAGTTCGTCGCGGTCGGCGGCCAGCACGGCGGCCCGGTGTTCGAGCGCGGCGCGGCCGGTGCCGAGGGCGTACCCGAGGTCGTGGGGGCCGAGCTCGGTCCGCTCGGCCAGGAACTCCACGAGCCGCGCGGCCTGCGCCCGCAGCCCTTCCTCGGACCGCGCCGAAACGGACACGAGCGCCGGCCCGGCGCCCCCGCCGACCAGAGCGTCATCCCCGCCCAGCGGCGCGGCGGCGCCCTCGCGGGCCCCGGCACCGGTTTCACCGAATGGCGTGGCTGCGCCCCCGGCGGCCGCGGCGCCCTCTCCGCCGAGCGGAGCTGCGCCCCCGGCACGGGACACGGCTGCGCCCCCCGCAGGGGTCCCGGCGCGCGTGCCGAGAGACGAGGCTCCGCCGTCGCCGGGCAGAGTGAGGCCGCCCTCGCCGAAGGATCCGGCTGCGCCCCCGGTACGGGACTCGCTCGGGGGTTCCTCCACGATCACGTGGGCGTTGGTGCCGCTGATGCCGAAGCCCGAGACGCCTGCCCGGCGCGGGCGGTCCTGTGTCTGTGGCCATTCCACCGGCTCGGTGAGCAGGCGTACGCTTCCCGCCGACCAGTCGACGTTCCCGGTGGGCGCGTCGACGTGCAGGGTGCGCGGGAGCACCCCGTTACGCATCGCCATGATCATCTTCATCAGGCCGGCCACACCCGCGGCGGCCTGGGTGTGCCCGAGGTTGGACTTCACCGACCCCAGCCACAGCGGCCGGTCCTCGGCCCGGTCCTTGCCGTACGTGGCGATCAGCGCCCGCGCCTCGATCGGGTCGCCCAGGGTCGTGCCGGTGCCGTGCGCCTCGACCGCGTCGACCTCGTCGGCCGAGAGCCCGGCGTCGGCGAGGGCCTGGAGGATGACGCGCTGCTGGGCGGTGCCGCTCGGAGCGGTGAGGCCGTTGCTCGCGCCGTCCTGGTTGACGGCCGAGCCGCGGATGACCGCGAGCACCCGGTGCCCGTTGCGCCGCGCGTCGGACAGCCGCTCCACCACCAGCAGGCCGACGCCCTCCGCGAAGGAGGTGCCGTCGGCGCCCGCCGCGAAGGCCTTGATCTGCCCGTCCGGGGCGAGCCCGCGCTGCCGGCTGAACTCCGTGAACAGGCCGGGGGTGCTCAGTACGGTGACACCGCCCGCCAGCGCCATGGAGCACTCGCCGCGGCGCAGCGACTGGACGGCCAGGTGCAGGGAGACCAGCGATCCGGAGCAGGCGGTGTCGACGGTGAGGGCCGGTCCCTCCAGGCCCAGCGCGTAGGCGACGCGCCCCGAGGTGACGCTGAGCGCGCCGCCCGTGACGAGGTATCCGGTGAGGCTCTCGGGGGCGTCCTGCACGCGCGGCCCGTACTCGGAGGGGCCCGCGCCGATGAACACACCGGTACGGCTGCCGCGCAGCGAGGTCGGGTCGATGCCGGTGCGCTCCAGCGCCTCCCAGGCCGTCTCCAGCAGCAGCCGCTGCTGCGGGTCCATGGCGAGCGCCTCGCGCGGGCTGATCCCGAAGAACTCGGCGTCGAACTCGGCGGCGTCGTGCAGGAACCCGCCGGTGCGGGTGTAGCAGGTGCCGGGCACGGTGGGGTCGTCGTCGAACAGCGCGTCGAGGTCCCAGCCGCGGTTGTCGGGGAAGGGGCCGACGGCGCTGCCGCCGCGGTCGACCAGGTCCCACAGCTCCTCCGCCGAGCGGATGCCGCCGGGGAAGCGCCCGCTGATGCCGACGACGGCGATGGGCTCGCCGTCGAACGCCGGGGCGGCGTCCGGGGCCGGGCCCGTGGCGGCCGGGCCCGGCTCGGCGGGCACGCCGAGCAGTTCCGTACGGAGGCAGGCGGCCAGCAGTTCGGGGCTCGGGTGGTCGAAGGCGGCGGTCACCGGCAGGGCGAGCCCGGTCGCCGCGTTGATCCGCGCGTGCAGGTCGACGAGGGCGATGGAGTCCAGGCCGAGTTCCTTGAAGGAGGTCCCGGCGACGACCACCGGTTCGGTGTCTGGCCGGGCCTTGCGCAGGCACTCGGCGGCCTGCGAGCAGACCAGGTCGGTCAGGAGCCTGGTCTGCTCGCTCCCGGGAAGTCCGGCCAGCCGCTCGGCCAGTGCGGCCACCGCCTGCGAACCTCCCGGGCGCTCTTCGCGGCCCTCTTGGCGGCCCTCCGGGCGGACCTCCGCGCCGGACAAGTCATCAGCGACAGGATCGAAGCCCGCGGACATCTGCACGCTCCCAGCTCGGTATCGATTGCCCCGGGTCGGTTCCGGCCACGGGGTGATCGCACGCTAGGTCGGCGCGGAACGGCCGCGACACCCCTATCCCCCCAGGTGTTGACCCTGCCCACGGCCCTCCCGCGCCCCGCCCGGTCCGACGGGCGCCGCGGCCGCGCGCGGCGAGATGCCTGCTGGGCCGGGGTGCGGGAAGGCCCCGGTGCGGTCAGGGGGGTGGTCGGTGTTCTCCGCGCGCTCCCCGGACGCCTTCAATGGCACGCACTGCCCAGGGCGCCGCCATCGGCGGGCCCGATGGCCGAAGAGACGGGTGGAGCATGACAGTTGCCGATGTGAGTGTCCGAGTGGCCGAACTAGGAGCGATCAAGGAGTCCGTGGAGCTGGGCCCGTCCGCGAGCGCCTCCGAGGCGCAGCACGCGCGCGGCAAGCTGACGGTGCGCGAGCGGCTGGACCTGTTGTTCGATCCGGGTACCTTCCGGGAGATCGAGCAGTTGCGCCGGCACCGGGCCTCGGGGTTCGGCCTGGAGGACCGCAGGCCGCACACCGACGGTGTGGTGACGGGCTGGGGCCAGGTCGACGGCCGGAAGGTGTTCGTGTACGCGCACGACTTCCGGATATTCGGCGGTTCGCTCGGCGAGGCGCACGCGCAGAAGATCCACAAGGTGATGGACCTCGCGGTCGCGGCGGGCGCCCCGCTGGTCTCGCTCAGCGACGGCGCGGGGGCCCGTATCCAGGAGGGCGTCACCGCGCTCGCCGGGTACGGCGGCATCTTCCGCCGCAACGTGGCCGCGTCCGGGGTGATCCCGCAGATCAGCGTGATGCTCGGGCCGTGCGCGGGCGGGGCGACGTACTCGCCCGCCCTGACGGACTACGTGTTCATGGTGCGGGACATCTCGCAGATGTACATCACCGGCCCCGACGTGGTGCAGGCGGTGACCGGCGAGAAGATCACGCACAACGACCTCGGCGGCGCGCAGGTGCACTCCTCCGTCTCCGGGGCGAGCGCGTTCCTGTACGACACCGAGGAGGAGTGCCTCGAAGAGGTACGGCACCTGCTGTCGCTGCTGCCGTCCAACAACCGTGAGCTACCGCCGTCGGTGCCCTGCGAGGACCCGGCGGACCGGCGCGGTGACGCGCTGGCCCAGCTGGTGCCGGCCGACCCGAACCGCTCGTACGACATGCGGGCCGTGATCGAGGAGATCGTCGACGACGCCGATCTGTTCGAGGTCCACGCCAACTGGGCGACCAACATCATCTGCGGTCTGGCCCGGCTGGACGGCCACGTGGTGGGCATCGTCGCCAACCAACCCGCCTCCCTCGCCGGGGTCCTGGACATCCAAGCGGCGGAAAAGGCGGCGCGGTTCGTGCAGACCTGCGACGCCTTCAGCATCCCTCTGGTGACGCTGGTGGACGTGCCGGGCTTCCTGCCGGGCAGCGACCAGGAGCACAGCGGGGTCATCCGGCACGGCGCCAAGCTGCTCTACGCGTACTGCGCGGCCACCGTGCCCCGGGTGCAGGTGATCCTGCGCAAGGCGTACGGCGGCGCGTACATCGTGATGGACTCCCGCTCGATCGGCGCCGACCTGTCCTTCGCGTGGCCCACCAACGAGATCGCGGTGATGGGCGCGGAGGGCGCGGCCAACGTCGTCTTCCGCCGGGAGATCGCCGCCGCGGACGACCCGGAGGCGGCGCGCGCGCAGCGCGTCAAGCAGTACCGCCAGGAACTCATGCACCCGTACTACGCCGCCGAGCGCGGTCTCGTCGACGACGTCATCGACCCGGCCACGACCCGGCAGGTACTGGTGGACGCCCTGGACGTGCTGCGCGCCAAGCACGTGCCGGTGCCCGAACGCAAGCACGGCAACCCGCCGTTCTGACCACCTACCGAAGAGGAGAACGCCCGATGAGCGAGCGGGCCGAACCCCACCTGAGGATCGTGCGCGGCGCCCCGGACGGCACGGAACTCGCCGCCGTCCTGCTCGTGCTGCTCTCCACCGCCCGGGGCCGGGACGACGCCGAGGAGCAGGCCCCGCCCCGGCCCCGGGCCGCCTGGGGTCCCGCGCGCGGCTGGCGCCCGCCGGGCAGCTGGACCGCCCCGTGAACCGACTACGTAAGGACACCGACCACACATGAACGGTACGACCACGACCGTGCGGGCGCCCAGTGCCTGGCTGCGCCGCTTCCACCCCGCCGAGGAGGCTGCGGTGCGGCTGTTCTGCCTCCCGCACGCGGGAGGCTCGGCCAGCTACTACTTCCCCGTCTCCCGCGCCCTGTCCCCCGCGGCCGACGTGGTGGCGGTGCAGTACCCGGGCCGCCAGGACCGACGCGGCGAACCCTGCGTGGACGACGTACGCCGGCTCGCGGACCTGCTCGTGGCCGAGCTGCGGCCGTGGTGCGACCGGCCGGTGGCGCTGTTCGGGCACAGCCTCGGCGCGACGCTGGGCTTCGAGGTGGCGCTGCGGCTGGAGGCGGTCGGCATCACGCCCGTGGCCCTGTTCGCGTCGGGGCGCCGGGCCCCGTCCCGCCACCGGGAGAACGAGCAGGTCCATCTGGCCCCCGACGAGCGGCTGTTGGCCACGATCCAGCGGATGAGCGGCACGGACCCGGCGGTCCTGGCCGACGAGGAACTGCTGCGCTCGGTTCTCCCGGCGATCCGCGGCGACTACAAGGCCGCGGAGACCTACCGGTACCGCCCGGGTCCGGCGCTGGCCTGCCCGATCGTGGTGCTCAACGGGGACAGCGACCCCGAGGTGACCGCCGAGGAGGCCGAGGGCTGGACCGAGCACACCGACGGCCCCTGCTCCTTCCGCACCTTCACCGGCGGGCACTTCTACCTCAACGAGCATGCCGCCGAGGTGATCGAGCTGGTGCGCGAGCGGATCGCGTAGCGCGCCTGACACAGGAAGAGTCCGGCCACCCCGATCGGGTGGCCGGACTCTTCCGTACCGTCATCGGCATTCGGGGCTCAGAGCTTGACGCGCGTTCCGTCGGCCGGGATCTCCGCGCCTCCCGCGCACACCTCGCGGTGGGCGTCCGAGCGTGGATCCGCCATCGGGTTGGTGTTGTTGAGGTGGGTGTACGCCCACCTCGTCCCCGGCCGCTCGTCCCGCAGCCGCCGGATGCGCTCCAGGCTCCCGCCCGGGCCGGTCACCGGCAGGTGGCCCATCGCCGCCTGTGCGGCGCCCGCTCCGGCCTCGCGCGTGGCGCCGCCGAACTCCGCCGCCGAGTGGAAGGTCCCGTCGAGCAGGACGTACCCGGCTCCGGCCGTGAACGCGTCGAAGCCGGTCGGCCAGGAGGCCAGGCACGGCGCGTACACGAAGGCCCCGCCGGTCTCCGGGTCCTCGAAGCGGTAGGCGACCACCCAGGGGCCGCTCGCCCCGGGCAGCGCACGGGCGTACTTGGGCCGCTTGTCGCCGACCGCGAAGGTGGTGACCAGCAGCCCGCCCACCTCTTGCCCGGCCGAGGTCCGCGACCACTCCCAGCCGCCGTAGCCGCCGAGGATCCCCCGCAGCGGGAACCCCGTGTCCAGGGCCCCGAGCACCGCCTTCGGCGCCCACACCCGCAGCCCGGCCCCTTCGCGGAGCATCATCAGGCCCAGCGTGTGGTCGAGTTCGGCGTCGGTGAGCAGCACCCCGCGGACCGGTGTCTCGCGCGGTCCGGGGCCGGCCGCCAGCTCGGGGGTGGCGAGGATCTGCGCGCGGATGTCGGGCGAGGCGTTGACCAGGTACCAGTCCTTGCCGTCGGCGCTGACCGCGACCCCGTCCTGGGTCCGCGCGGGCGCGCCCGACACGCAGACCGGGCAGGCGCAGTTCCATTGCGGGCAGCCGCCGCCTGCGGCGGTGCCGAGCAGCACGATCCTCATCGGCGTGCCGCCACGGGTCCGCGCATCACCAGGGCGGGGGGCTCGGCTCCCGGATCGGCCAACAGCAGGTCGACCAGTCCGCGTTGGTCGGACTTGGAGCAGACGGGGTCGGTGGCGGCCGCGTCCCCGGTCAGCAGGAAGGCCTGGCAGCGGCAGCCGCCGTGGTCGACGGAGCGCCGGTCGCAGCTGCGGCACGGGTCGGGCATCCACTCCTCGCCGCGATAGGCGTTGAAGGAGCTGGACTCGTACCAGATCTCGGTCAGCGGCCGCTCGGCGACGTTGTCGAGGTCCAGGGTGGTGATCGCGCCGGCCGCCGGGCAGGGCAGTACGGTCCCGTCGGGCGCGACGGTGAGCTGGAGCGCGCCCCACCCGTGCATGCACGGCTTGGGGTACGGCTCGTAGTAGTCGGCGAGCACGTACACGATCTCCATCGTGCCCTTCAGCCGCTCCATGGCGGCCCGGACGATCGGTTCGGCCGCCGCGAGCTGCTCGGGGGTGGGCATCAGGGCGGCCCGGTTGCGCAGCGCCCAGCCGTAGTACTGGGTGTTGGCGAGCTCCAGCCGGTCCGCGCCCATGCTCTCGGCCAGCTCGATGAGGCCCGCGAGCTGGTCGTGGTTGGCACGGTGGAGTACGGCGTTGACGGTCAGCGGCAGGCCCTGCGCGCGGATCAGCCGGGCCGCGGCGATCTTGTGGTGGTGGGCCCTGGCGCCGGCGAGCAGGTCCGCCCGCGCCGCGTCCGCGCCCTGCACGGACAGTTGTACGTTGTCCAGCCCGCGCTCGACGAGGTCCGCGAGCCGGGCTTCGGTGAGGCCGAGGCCGCTGGTGACGAGGTTGACGTAGCAGCCGAGGCCGCTGACGTGCGAGACGAGCTCGGGCAGATCGGGGCGGGCCAGTGGCTCGCCACCGGACAGGTGCACCTGGAGCACGCCGATCTCGCGCGCCTCGGTGAACACCCGCTTCCACTGCTCGGTGCTCAACTCCTTCTCCCGTTCGATGAGTTCGAGCGGGTTGGAGCAGTAGGCGCAGTGCAGTGGGCAGCGGTGCGTGAGCTCGGCGAGCAGCCCGAGCGGCGGCTCCACGGTGGCGTTCCGGTCAGGTGTCAGATCCATCGCACGACACCGCTCTCGGTCAGCCGGTCCAGCACGCTGTCGACCTCTTCCTCCCGCACTCCGGCGTACCTGTCGCCGAGCGCCACCGTGATCTGCGGGACCGTCGTGGCCCCGTCGCAGAGTTCGAGCACCGAGACGGCGGTGCGGTTGGGCACCAGCACCCCCTCGGGGTGGAGCACGACATGGGTCTGCCGCGTCCTGTCGTAGATGAGCCGCACTCCGCGGCCGAGCACGGGCCTGTCCACGGCCACTCCTTCGTACGCTGCGACGGGTCCTACGGCTTGTGCTGGTCGTCCGCCGCGGCGCGCTCGATCGCGTCGAGCATCTGCCACAGCACCTCGGTCTTGAAGCGGAGCGCGGCCACGGCCGCGTCCTGCTGCTCGCGCGTCGCGCAGTGCCGGACGACGATGTCCAAGGTGCCCTTGCCCTCGCCGGACACGGCCTCGATCCGGTCCGTGAAGTAGGCCAGGTGTTCCGGACGGATCCAGTCGTAGTGGGCGAGCATGTCGGTGACCCGGCGGGTCATCAGGTGCCCCGCGAACATCTCGGTCAGCCCGGAGGCGATGGCCTCCGGCCACGGCCGGGTACGGGCGAAGGTCACGTACGCGTCGACCGCGAAGCGCACGCCCGGCACCACGTGCCGCTCGTCGATCACCTCGTCGCGGCTCAGGCCGACGGCCTCGCACAGCCGCAGCCAGCGCTCGATCCCGCCCTCGTCGCGCTCGGTCCCGTCGTGGTAGGCGAGGCGGTCCACCCAGGCGCGCCGGATCTCGGGCAGCGGGCAGTTGCTGATGATCGCCGCGTCCTTCTGCGGCAGCATCCGCTGGTAGTACCACCGGTTGGCGGCCCACAGCCGCAGCGCCCGCCGGTCGAGCCCGCCGTCGTGGAGCCGGCGGTGGAAGGGGTGGGAGCCCCAGTAGGAGGAGGAGAGCCCGCGCAGGACGCCGATGAACTCGGCCTCGTCCAGCGCTGCCGCCGTTTCGGTTGCCATTGCCGTCATGTCATCTCCCGCCACGGCGGGAGTCCGTCGCCCGGACTCCCGCCCGCCGACCGTCGGTTCACTTCTCCAGACGCGCGGCGTACGCGGTGACCTCGAAAGCCGTCTCGTACGCGACGAAGTCCGGGGTGGTCCACGTCTCGGTGGTCTCGGTGACCTCAGCCATGGCGATGCTCCTTCGCTCGATGCCCATCGTTCCGCCAGGAACCTATGGCCTGCCCGCGGCGCCGCCGATCCCCTAACCGCCCCTAACCACGCACTTCCACCCCTTCGGGGCCGCGCGACGGGGTGAAACCCGATCGGCTGTAACGCGTTAGAGGCATGGGCCGACCGATCGCCCGCGACGCAGTCGAACGTACGAGGAGCACGATGACCAGCACGACGACGAACCCGATGCCCGCCGGACGCGGCCGGATGAAGCTGGCGGCCAGATGCCGGCTCGCGACGGAGGCACCCGCCTTCGGGATCGTCGTCTTCTGCGCGATCCTGTTCAACGCGGCGCTGATGGGCCTGGAGACGTACAGCGGTCTCGCCCGCGAGTACCGACTGCTGCTGGGCGGCGCCGAGGAATGCTGCCTGGCCCTGTTCACGCTGGAGATCCTGCTGCGCATGGGCGCGCACGCCGATCAGCCGAAAGCATTCTTCCGCGACCCGTGGAACGTCTTCGACCTCGTGGTCGTGGCCTGCGCCTTCCTGCCGTTCATCCGCGAGAACGCCACCCTGCTGCGACTGCTGCGCCTGGCCCGCGTACTGCGCACCGCGCGCTTCCTCCCGCACCTGCGCATCCTGCTGATCGCGGTGGGCCGCAGCCTGCCGGGCACCGCCAGCTTCCTGTTCATCGGGGCGCTGGTGGTGTACGTGTACGCGATGATCGGCTGGGTCTGCTTCGCGGAGGCCGACCCCCGGCACTACGGCTCGGTCGGCCGGGCGGGGCTCACCCTCTTCCTGCTGACCACACTCGACGGGCTCACGGACGCCGTGCGGGCGGGGCTGCAGATCTCGCGGCTGAGCATCATCTACTACGCCTCGTACGCGCTGTTCGCCTCCTTCGTGCTGGTGAACGTCCTGATCGGCGTGGTCCTCAACTCCCTCGACGAGGCACGCGAGATCGAGGAGGAGAACAACCGGGTCCCGGCGCAGGGCGGCGCGGACGTCCACGAGCGGATCGCCACGGCCCGCCGCGCCCTCGACGAGATCGAGGCGAGCCTGTCGGCGGCGGCGTCGTCGACCGACGGCCGGCCGGAGCGCCGGCTGGAGGCCTCACGCTCCGGAGCCTGACTCTTCCTCGTCGGGTTCGAGCAGGCTGATGTCCCACGAGCCGTCCGATCGCCGTTCGACGACCCAGCGGTGGTGCTCCGGGGCGGGCGGGAGCGGGAAGGTCGGGTTCGCGGCGAACGTCATGCGTTCGAAGCTCACCCGGCCCCGGAGTTCGGCGTGGTCGAAGGTCACCGGGCCCTCGAACCGCATCCCGGTCGACAACAGACCTCGCTCCCATACCGCATGGGCGAAGGTCACGAGGCCGAGGAACTCGGCCTCGTGCAGGCCGATCGGCTCGCGGAATCTCGTCCGGGTGAAGTGCGCCGGCTCCTCGAAGCGGCTCCCGTTCATGTCCGATGGGGCCTCGAACACCCCCTGGTCGAAGAAGACTTGCGCGTTGAAGGTGCATTGCGTGAACCCGGTGGTATCCATGAACACCGCGCGGCGGAACGTTGCCACGTCGGCGAACAGACTCCGGCCGAACTCGGCCGAGCTCCGGATCACGACATCGTCGAAGACGACCGGCCCGGCGAACGTGGTCTCCAGGAACAGCGCCCGCCCCTCGAACTCGGCTCGCCGGAAGGAGGCATGTCCCGCGAAAGAGGCCCCGACCGTGCTCCAGTGGTCGGTGAAACGCGCGTGGTCGAAGATCGCCGGACCCAGTCTCACCTCACCCGAGCCCAGGTCACGCAGCGCCTCCAGCAGCTCCGTGAGCAGGCCTCCGTCGAACGTGGTCCCCCGGAAGTCCACCGGCGATCCCGGCCGGACCGTCCCGAGGAAAGAGGCCCGCTGCCCGGGCTCCAGGTGGGCCAGGCAGCGGGTGTGGCCGAGTACGCAGATGCCGATGCACCACAGCCTCCCGGGGGCCTCCGGGTCAGTGAAGTCGCAGGTCTGCCAGACGATGTCCGTGCCCAGGATCCCGTGAGCCTCGGCCACTAGACGTCCCAGCTCTCCCGCGACGCCATTGCACGACCATCCCTCCAGCCCGCCTGCCAGCGGTGTCAGGGATGCCAGAGCGGCGGGGCCGAGCAGCTCGCCGACCCGTTCGTACATGGCGTGGGACAGCACGACGTCGAGCGGGCGGGTTTCCGACGGCCACTGCCACCGTTCGGCGAGCTCGGGAAACCGGATCAACCGCAGGGCCTTCCCCAGCGTCCCTCCGTATCCGCCCCCTCCGTAGCCGACCGTCTCGGGGCTGTCCTCGTCGACACCCATCGACACCGCGAGCGCCAGCATCCATTCCGGGCGGGCACGTTTGAAGGCGAACAGCCTCGCATCCACTTCGGACAGCAGGCGACCGGCGTATCCGAGGGCGCGAGGCTCACGCATCACCACGAGGAGGTCCGCCGGTGAAGTCTCGATCACCTCTCCGGTCGCCCCGATCTCGTCCATGACCTCCCTCAGGAGCGCCGCGACCTCCGGCACTGCCACCTGTCGGGTCACTTCCGTGCTGACCCGTACGGTCACCCCCAGGTACACAGACCCGCCCCGGTCCCCGGTCTCCGGGGACTCCCCGGAGCGACCCCGCGCGTGCTCCGCCATCGCCGCATGGAAGCCGCTGCCGTGCTCCAGCAGCGCGTGGGCCGCCAGGAACACCATGCGGTCCGGCCAGACGCCGTGTACCACCCCGATCAGTTGTCCGTCGCGGGAGACCGGCCCGCCGCGGAAGTGCATCCAGGTTTCCGGCTCCGTGGAGAGCCGCACGAGTTCGCCGTTGCGGGTGCCCTCGTCCGGAAGCAGCTCGCCCGTCAGCGTGACCGGGTCCCCCCGGTCGGTGGAGCCGTCGACGCGGACCCGCTCCGGCGCCACCGCTCCGAACGCCCAGCCCAGAGGTCCCGGCCAGGCCTCCGGCTCCACCAAGTCCTCGTCCGCCAGCAGCAGGAACACCCGGGGCAGTGCCTCGTCACCCCACACCGGACGACACGGGAGCTCCCGGCCCCCGCGCACCCGGACCCAGGCGACCGTGTTCCGCGCAAGGAGGTCGTCCCCGACGGTGAGCACCAGCCGGGGTGTCAGCAGCGTGCCGACCTCCTGCGGCTCCGGCATCGCGTCGTACCGGACCCGGACCACGCGGTCGGTCAGGCCCGGCCCCGGCAGGCCCGGTCGCGGCCGCGCCGCGAAGGGCAACGCCTCGTCCGGCACCAGCCGGCGCCCCTCCCGCCCGTTCGTGACGCGGGTCGCGGAGAAGTCCGGCCCGGGGCCGCGGTTGCGGGACATGTACTCCCAGACGCGGCGGCGTACGAGTTCCCGTACGGCGGCCACCTCCCCGCGCAGCTGTGAGCCGAGCAGGGCCTCCCGTACGCCGGGCAGGAACTCGAACTCCACCTCCTCGGCGCTCTGTTCCGCGCCCCACGGCTCGAAGAGCCCGCCCAGGGCGACTTCCGCCAGGTGCCCGTGTTCCGAGTCGCGCAGCAGGGAGCGGCGGACCAGGGTCATCACCGGCAGGGTCAGCGGTACGGCGGCGAGGTGGGCGGCCAGTTGCTGCGCGGTCGGGGAGGCATTCGCGCGGAAGCGGTCGACGGCCTCCAGGGCGGTGGGGGCCGCCGGGGCGGGGGCGGCAGGCGGGGCGACGTACCCCGGTTCGGCGTCCAGGCTCAGGCAGGCCAGGCGCCGCCACCGGCCGTCCCCGGACACCACGCGCAGCAGCCGGGCCAGGCTCGCCGAGGCGAGTCCGACGACGGGGACCATGCCCCTGGAGGGGCGTCGGCGCCGGGCGCGGCGGGCGGTCGGTACCCGCTGCCAGCTGCGGGTGGCGGCGGCCGGGCGGTCCGCGCGGACGGCGAACGGGGTGGGCCGGACGGCGCCGCGGGTCCAGAGCCGTTCGGGCAGCACGTTGAGCACGGCCACCGGGTTGTGCCCGCTCCAGTGCCGCAGCACCGCCTGGAGCGGGGCTTCGCGCCAGCCTCCGGCCACGGTGTCGGAGAGCACGAGGAACAGGCGGCGGCCCGCCGGGTCGGCCAGTTCGAGGGGGTTGCGGGGCGGGCCGCCGCGGCCGCGGTTGACCATGGGGGTGGCACCGGAGCCGGTGCCGGTCAGCTGCCAGGTGCGTACGTCGCGGAAGACCCCGCTGCGGGTCAGGACCCGGCGGAGTTCGTCCACGAGGTCCGCCCAGAGCAGCATCGAGTGGTGGGTGTCGACGACCAGGGCGAGGTCCAGCCAGCGGCTCTCGGCCGGCCGCAGGACCGGGGTGGGCACCATCCGCTCGATGCTGCGTTCCACGGTGAGCTGCTCGTCCAGTTCCTCCCCCGGCCCGCCGATGGAGCGCCTGCCGAGCGGGCGCAGGGAGCGCATCAGGCCGAGCGGGTCGTCGAGGGATCCGGCCCGGGGCAGCCGCAGGGGCGTGCCGCGGCGGCCACCGGTCGCGTCGGCCGGTTTCCCGGCTCCGGCGCGGACGGGGACGGCGGCCGGGTACAGCTGCACGGCCGGCTCCGCGCCGTCCCGGCCGCCGCCGGAGGCCGGTCCGGCCTCGGGCGGCTCGGGGGCGCCGGCCGGCTGCTGCTCGCCCCCGGGAGGGGCTGGTGGCTCCGCGGGCGTGCGGGCGCCCGCCGGGTCCACCCGGGCGGCCAGCCACAGGATGTCGGCGATCTCCTCGACGCCGACGCCGGGGCGCGGGCCGGTGTCCCCGGCGCCGTCGGCGAAGGCGGCGAGCAGCTTCTCGATCACGCCGTCGGCCCGGTCAGGTGGTGCATGACGGTGGCGAGGAAACGGTCCCGGTCGCCGGGCGCCGACCAGGCTCCGGCGAGGCGGAGTTGGATGGCGTTGAGGAGCTGGTCGGTGGCCAGGTCGCCGTCCTCGGCGCGCTCGAGGAAGGACTGCACGAGTTCCCGGTATTCGTCGTTGGCCTCGATGTCGACGCCGAGGCGGCGGCGCACGATGCGGGCGAGTTTGTCCGGTCCGGGTGCTTCCAGGTGGAGGCGGACGCAGCGACGCAGGAAGGCGGGCGGGAAGTCCCGTTCGCCGTTGCTAGTGAGGACGACCACGGGGAAGTAGAGGCACTGCACGACACCGGCTTTGATGCGTACGGCGGCGCCCGCGCCGTCTTCCGTTCCGATGTCGACGGCGGGGCTCTGCGCGGCGAGGCGGGCGAGTTCGGGGATGACGAACCCGCCGTCCTCGAAGACGGTGAGGAGGTCGCCGGGCAGGTCGATGTCGCTCTTGTCGATCTCGTCGACGAGCAGCACGCGCGGGCGGTGCTGCGGCAGCAGGGCGGTGCCGAGCGGCCCCAGGCGCAGGTAGCGGGAGATGGAGGGGGCGGTGGGGGGCCCGGCGTTCGCCGGCTGGGCGGGCCGGCCCGGGTCGGCGCCCGGCGGGCTCAGCTGCTCCAGTCCGGCCTCCTGGAGGCGCCCGACGGCGTCGTACTGGTACAGCCCGTCGCGCAGCACGGTCCGGCTGGTGATCGGCCAGTGCAGTACGGGGCCCAAGCGCAGGTCCGTGGCGATGCTGTAGGCGAGGGTGGACTTGCCGACGCCCGGTTTCCCGGTGATGAGCAGCGGCCTGCGCAGGTGCAGTGCCGTGTTCACGACGTCCATCTCCGGCTCGTCGGGCACGTACCCTTCCCCGCGCTTCTCGGTCTGTTTCCAGGCCTTTCCCACACAGCCGGGCGGCGCGTACTCCGGGTCCGGCTCGCCCTCGAATTTGCGCCAGGGCGGCGGGGGGCCGGCCTCCAGACGGGCACGCCGGTCCGTACCCTCACCGGTCCCGTGGTACAGCCACCAGTCCTTCGCCACTGCCTCTGCCTCCATCGTCGGTGTCGCCGTCTTCCGTGGTCGGGGATCGGGGCCCGGGGGTGAGGGCCGAGGGGTCAGGGTTCAGGGGTCAGGGCTCAGGGGGGCAGGCCAGGGGGCGCAGGCCCGGCACGTCGTCGGGATCGTCCCACAAGAGCACCAACTGGTCTCCCCCTGAAGGCCGTTGTCGAGGGCGCGCGCCTTCTGCCGCCGCGCCCGCGCCCACTCCGGCGGCCTTCCGGCGCACCTCCCGCATCCGCGCGGGCAGGTCGAGTACGTCGAGCGCCCCGGGGTCGGGACGGCCGTCGGGCCCGGCGGGTGCCAGCAGGTCGAGGAGTGCGGGCGCCGGTACGCCGCCACCGCGCCGCCACACCGCCACCGGGACGCCGCCTTCGAGTACGGCCTCCAGCAGCCCCTCGTGCGGGGCGGTGGTGGTGTGGGCGAGGACGCAGGCGGGCGCATGGCCCGCCGCCAGCTCCAGGCCGAGCACCTCCGTGGTCGCCTCGGCGTCCCCCACCACCCGGACGGCTTCGGGGTCCCGGCCGCCCCGGACGCACAGCCAGCGCCACTTGTTGTGCCACTCGGCCCGGGTGTCGGCCCGTTCCTCCGGGCAGCGCACCACGACCTGGTAGAGCAGGCCGAGGGCCCGGGGGCGGCGCGCCGGGCCGCGTGGCACCGGCCACTGGTCGAAGCCGGCGTCCAGCAGCTCGTACGGAACGTGGAACTCGATCCGGTCCACCGCCCTGTACGACTGCCCGGGCGCGGGGTCGCCCGCCCGCGCCCCGCCGATGAGGGCGAGCTGCCGTACCAGTTCTTCCCGTACGGCGTCCAGCGGCAGCGGCTCGCCCTCCGACTCCCACACCTGACGCGTCCCGTCCGCGCGCAGCCACATCCGCACCAGGAAGCCGTCCTCGCCGCCCGGCGGCACGTCCAGGCGGACGTCCACGACGGTCCGGGGTGCCGGGCTCGGGGGCGGCGGCAGCACGGGCAGGCCCAGCCGTTCGCGGGTGTCTCGTACCCAGTCCAGCAGCCCGGCCGCCCAGGCCTCGTCGGCCGCCGCCGCCCGGTCCGCGAGGAACCTCACGAACGGCACCGCCAGCGGCATGCCGGTGCTCCCGGTGCTGCCGCCCTGGCGCTCGTCCAGGTCCTGGACCACGTCGAGCAGGGTGTCCCCGGGCAGGCCGACGCCGCCCACCGGGGTGGTGCAGCCGGCCGCCTTGAACGCCCACGCGTAGGCCTCGTGGGCGTGGCGCGGCAGACCGCGGCCCGCGAAGAGGGCTCCGAGCCGGTCCCAGGCGATCTGGTCGAGGCGGGCCGCCCGGGGCGGAGCGGGCCGCGGCGGGGCTGCGCCGGGCAGGTCGTCGTCGAGGAAGGAGCAGGCGTCCCAGTTCCGGTCGACGATGAACTGCGGCAGCTGCCAGCCCTCGCCGCGCTCCCGGCGCTCCCGGAACGTGCGGTGGATGGTGCGGGCGGAGGCGGCCAGTCCGTTGACGCTCTCCTGTACGGACCGCTGCCCGAGTTCCGTGAGCAGGGCCTCGCTGAAGAGCCCTTCGCCGCGTTCGGCGTCGTTCTGCGCGGCCTCGCCCTCGCGGGAGGCGTAGAGCCGGAACTGGCGTCGGCCGGGTACCGAACTTCCGCCGCGGTAGTCGTTGTCGGGGAAGTTCCACCGGGTGTCGCGGGGCGCGTCGACCCGGCAGGCGTCGACGAGTGCCGCCTGGAGCGGGAACCGGCGGTGCTTGACGAGGTCGGTGCGCCACCAGCGCAGCATCGAGTCGAGGTTGAGGTGGAGGATCTGGCCGGCGTGGGCGTCGGCGCAGGGGAGCATCAGCTCGTCGCGGGGCCCGAGGTAGCCGTGTCCGGCCCAGAAGATCCAGAGCAGGTCGCCGTCGCACTTCGGGAGTTCGTCGAGCAGCACCGATTTCACGTTTCCCTCGGTCGCCGGCCGGTACTCGCTCCGGAGGGTCTCCATGGCCGGGGAGCCCGACCAGTCGAGGGTGTCCGGCTCGTCGATCGGGGACAGCAGCAGCCGGACGTTGTCGGGCGGCACCTGCGCGGGGCCGGTCAGCCAGCGGGCGAAGCGCAGGGCGTCGCGGGCCGGGCCGCGCAGGTTCCAGCGGTCGCTGATGGTGTAGCGCTCGACCCCGGCGACCAGTGCGAAGGTGCGCCCGGGTTCGAGGGCCGCCGGCAGGACGCCGGGGCCCATGGCGTCGGGGTTCACCCGATCCCCGCCTCGGTCACCGCCTGTTCGATCCGCTCGTAGAGGGTGTTCTGCTTCCAGTAGGCGCTGTGGCAGGCGGGGAAGGGCTGCCTGCTGCCCACCTCGTGGTCGCTGATCCTCGGGTCGCCGGGGAAGACGGGGCCCGCGAGGTAGGCGAGCACGTCCTGGCGGTCGTACACGTTGAGCCAGCGCGGGAAGCCGTGGGGGAGTTTCGCGCCGGGTTCCAGGGCGGTCAGCGCGCCGAGTTCGTACAGGAAGGGGGCCTGGGAGCCGACGGTGACCAGCAGTTCGGCGCCGGGGACGGGCTCGCCGCGGGCGGCGGCGAGGGCGAGGAGGTCGACGAGGGCGATCCCGCCGAGGCTGTGCCCGATGAGTACGGTCGGCCCCGGCCGGTCGGTGATCCGGGCGTGCAGGAACGCGCGCAGGTCGTGGCCGCGGGCCTGGTAGCGCAGGATGTCGCCGAGCGCGGGGGTGGCGCCGACGGTGAGGGAGCCGCGCCAGGCGTTGAGCAGCGGCTGGGTGGTGACGCGCATCGCGAGCCGGCCCAGTACGGCGGCCGCGCGGGCGCCGGGCACCCGGGCGTCGCCGCCGAGGCGGGCGGTGAGCAGCTCGACGAGCCGGTCCCGTTCGGCGCCGGTGCAGTCGGCCTCGGCTCCGGCGGAGGCGAGCGCGGCGGCGGTCACGGCCCGCGCGAGGGCCGTGGCCAACTCGCGCGCCTGCGCCACGTCGGCGGCCCGTGCCCCGGCCCGCGCGGCCTCGTCGGAGCGGGCGACGGAATCCAGGGCCGCGGCGTGGTGGGCGCGGAGCCCGGTACCCGCCAGCAGGCCGCCGAGCTCGTCGCCGTCGTCGCGCTCACCCGACATTCCCGCGAGCAGGGCCAGTACGCGGGCCCCCTCCGACTGCACGCCGGGCATGCCGAAGCCGTCGTCATCACCGCTTCCGGCGTCCCAGCCCGCCTCGGCCAGCACCCGCACCTCGCACAACGGGTCGGCGATCAGCAGCGCCCACGCGGCCGTCTCGGCGTCGACGGGATCCGCGGCGGCGTCCGGCCTCGGCCGCAGCCCCGGCACGGACCGGCCGCCCGCACCGAGGCTCGCACCGAAGCGATCACCCCAGTAACAGGAGTCGACGTCCGCCCCGGGAAAGCGCCCCACCAGCCGCTCCCGAACCAACGCGAACAGCGAGTCGTGCCGCTCCCGCCGCACCCCCGTACCGTGGACAAAGAGAAACCGCATCCGCACCCCGCCCCCTCGCACAGTCGCCCCCGCCCGGCACGATAGCGCCGAGCCGCCAACCGGGGGCAGAGTATGGCGAGTTCGCAATCCGCGACCGAGTTCCCTCGACCGGCCCCCCGGCCGACGGCGACTGGGGACCGGGCGCGGCAGGACCGGCCGGCCGCGGGTCGATTGTGAGCACCGACACGTTCCCGATTCGGAACCGGCCCCGGCGCCGCCCCATCTGACGGAGGGTCGAAGATGTCTGTGGGGTGGGAGAACCGGATGGTCAGCAGGGTTGAGGCGCGGGTCGTACGGGGCTCCGCGCTCCTCGCCGTCCTGTGCGCGCTGCTCCTCGCGGGCGGCTGGTACGTCTGGGAGCTGCGCGCCATCGCCGCCCACCTCGCGGACGGCGATCCGGAGCGGGGCGTGTACCAGCAGGACCCCGAGCGCGCGGACCGGACGGCCTCCGAGGTGCTCGACGGGATCGTCCAGGAGGCCGCGGAGCCGCCGATGGACGGCAAGGCCTTCGGCGGCGGCCCGGTGAGCTGGCGCTCCGGCGGCTGGCAGCCCTCCGACCCCCTGGAGGCCCGGCCGGCCGCGGCCGAGCCCGCGATCGGCGCGCTCTTCTCCCCCGGTCCCGACGCCGACCCCGACCACCACTGTTCGGCCGCGGTGGTCCACTCCCCCGGCGGCGACCTGATCGTCACCGCCGCCCACTGCGTGTACACCGGCGGCTTCCGTACGAACCTGGCCTTCGCCCCCGGATACCGGGACGGCGTGGCCCCGTACGGCGTCTGGGTGCCGACCCGCATCGACGTGGACCCCCGCTGGATCGACGACCAGGACCCGGACCTCGACGTCGCCTTCCTCCGGCTGCGCCGCCCCGGCTACCCGGGCCAGCGGCTGGAGGACGTCACCGGGGCCGAGACCATCGCCTTCGGGCCCGAACTCCCCGCCCCCACCCGGGTCATGGGCTATCCGAACGACTCCGAGGAACCACTGGACTGCCGCAACACGGCGGTCGCGGCCGGGCCGACGCAGCTGCGTCTGGACTGCGCGGACGTCCCGAACGGCACGAGCGGCGGCCCGGTCCTGACCGACGGCACCACCCTGATCGGGGTGATCGGCGGCCGCGACGGGGGCGGCGACGACGAGACCTCGTACAGCAGCTACTTCGGCGACGGCGTCCGGGCCCTGTACGAGCGCGCCACCAAGCCTTAGGACAAGGCGATGGCCCGAACCGGCCTGGCCCCGAGGAGAATTGCCCCATGGACGCAGGACTCACCGCACTGCTCGGCGCCGCCGTAGGCTCGCTCACCACCCTTGGCACGGCGATGCTGACGGGACGTACGGCGGCACGTTCGCAACACGAGCAGTGGCGCAGGCAGCACCGCCGGGAGGCCTACGCGAACTACCTGGGCGCCCTGCACGACCGCGACGTCGCGCTGGACGCCGTACTCGGCGCGCTGCGGCCGGAGAGCCCGGATCTGCGTGACGTCGACGAGAAGGTGGAGCGCTTCGTCGCACTGGCGCGCACAGTGCACCGCTCCGCCGAGATCGTCCACCTCGAAGGGCCGCCGCCCGCGGCGCAGGCGGCCGACCACGTGGCCCGCGCCTCCGAGGCCCTCTCCGCGGTCGTACGGCGGATGGTGGAGGACGCCCGCGCGGGAGACACGACCCGCAAACCTGCCGACACCGCCCTCGCCGCAGAGCGGGAGCACGCGCTCTGGCAGGCGGTGAAGGACTTCCGCGCGGCGGCGGGTGCGGTCCTGGGGCAGATCAACCGGGCACGGCCGGTCTCCCCGGGCAACAGGGCTTCGACGTAGCCGAGCTCTCGCAAGCGGGGCGGCGGCCTTCCGGCGCAGCGCCTCCGCGGCTCCTCGGTGGCGCGGGCCCCGTCGGGCACCGCGCGATCGTGGGCTTCTGGGTGGTTGTCCGTGTCGTCGTCGCTCATGCCGCCGAGTCTCCCGGGGCGGGCGGCGGGCAGGTCAGGTGCCGTCCGGGGCGCCCGAGGCGCCCCGGGGGCGGACGGGCTCACGGTGGGGCGCCCGCACGTACGCGCGGTTCCGCCCCAGGGACCGTCCGGTGGTCCGGATTCGCCTCCGCGAGGTCAGCGCGGCAGGGACGCGTACGAGACTCCCGTGAGCTTCTCGGAGGCGGCCCAGAGCGCTTCGCCGGACTTGTCGTCGAGGGTCCACTTCGCCCGCCAGGACCGGGCGGGCGCCCCGCGCCAGCCGAACCGCGGCCCGATGAAGTCGTCGGAACGCACGCCGGGCGCGGTGGCCGCGTAGAGGGTGGGCAGCGCACCGGAGGCGGTGGGCTGCGCGATGACGGCGTTGCCGACGGCCGACATCCGCGAGATGAGGCTGGGGCCCTCCAGCTTGGAGGCTCCGGAGTGCAGGTTGCTGGAGGCGTAGCCGGGGTGGGACGCGGCGGCGGTGATCGCGGAGCCGGCGGCGGTGAAGCGCCGGGCCAACTCGTGGGTGAAGAGCAGGTTGGCGGTCTTGGAGCGGCCGTAGGCGACCCAGCGCCGGTAGTCGTGCTCGTCGCCCAGGGCGTCGAGGGCTATGTCGGAGAGCGCGTGGAACCCACTGGAGACGTTGACGATCCGGGCGCCGGGCGGCGCGGCCCGCAGCCTCGGCAGCAGCAAGCCGGTCAGGGCGAAGTGGCCGAGGTGGTTGACCCCGAACTGGGTCTCGAAGCCGTCGGCGGTGCGCCCGAACGGCAGGGCCATCACTCCGGCGTTGTTGACCAGCAGGTCCAAGGATTCGTGGCGCTTCCCGAAGGCCCTCGCGAACTCCCGTACGGACGCCAGCTCGGCGAGGTCGAGCTCGGCGAACTCCACTTCGGCCGCGGGGACTTCCACGCGCAGTCGCACCACGGCGGCCCGTCCGCGCGCCGCGCTGCGACAGGCCAGCACGACCGTGGCGCCGCGCCGGGCGAGCTCGCGGGCGGTGATGTAGCCGATCCCGCTGTTGGCCCCCGTCACGACCGCGGTCCGGCCGCGCTGGTCGGGGATGTTCGTGGCGTTCCAGCCGGGCATGGCGTCTCCCTCGCGACAGATGGGTTACCGAGGGTAGCCCGCGTCGGCGCGGGCCGGGAGCCAGGGCAGGCTCCCACCCCGGATCCGCAGGCCAGTAGGCTGCGGTTCCGCAGTCGTTCCGCTTCCGCCCCCTCCCCGCCCTCCCGCCCACCCTCTCCCCGTCCCCGAGGTACCGCGCAGTGAGCTCCGCACCGCCCCCCATACCCGTGACGGTCGTCGGCCTCGGCGCCGACGGCTGGGCCGGGCTCACCGCCGCCGCGCGGTCCGCGCTGTCCCGCGCCGAGGTGCTGATCGGGGGGCCGCGCCAGTTGGACCTGCTGCCGGCCGCCGAGTGCGCCGGGGCACGGGTGCCCTGGCCGAGCCCGCTGCGGCCGGCCGTGCCGAAGCTGATGGCCGAGCACGCGGGCCGCCGGATCGCGGTGCTGGCCAGTGGCGACCCCATGTTCTACGGGATCGGCCGCGCGCTCTCCGAGGAGCTCGGACCCGGCGCCCTGCTGGTCCACCCGCACCCCTCCTCCGTTTCCTATGCGTGCGCCCGCCTGGGCTGGCCGGTGGAGGACACCGAGGTGGTCACGGTGGTGGGCCGCCCGGTCGCCCGGCTCGCGGCCGCCCTGTACGAGGGGCGCCGGGTGCTGGTGCTCAGTGCCGGAGCGGCGACCCCGAACGAGATCGCCGCTCTGCTTCGAGAGCGGGGCTTCGGCCCGAGCCGGATGCGGGTGCTGGAACAGCTCGGCTCCGAGCGCGAAGACTCGTACGAGGGCACGGCCGACGACTGGCACCGCGCGCCCGGCGACCCCCTCAACGTGGTCGCCGTCGACTGCCGCCGCGACCCGGCCCACCGGGCCCCCCGCCTCGGCGCGACCCCCGGCCTGCCGGACGCCGCCTACGAGCACGACGGCCAGCTCACCAAGCGCCACGTCCGCGCCGCGACCCTGTGCGCGCTGGCCCCGGCCCCCGGCGAGCTGCTGTGGGACATCGGCGGCGGCTCCGGCTCCATCGGCATCGAGTGGATGCGGACGCACCCCTCGTGCCGGGCGGTCGCGGTGGAACGCGTACCGGAGCGGGCGGCGCGGATCACCCGTAACGCGGCGGCGATGGGCGTACCCGGCCTGCGCGTGGTCGTCGGCGCCGCACCCGACGCGCTCGCCGGCCTCCCGGCGCCCGACGCGGTGTTCATCGGCGGCGGGTTGACCGCACCGGGCCTGCTGGACGCGGCCTGGGCGGCCCTGACCCCCGGCGGCCGGCTCGTCGTCAACACCGTCACCCTGGAATCGGAGGCGGTCCTCACCGACCGCTACCGCCGCCACGGCGGCGAACTGGTGAAGCTCGCCGTCGCACACGCCGTGCCCGTGGGCGGTTTCACCGGCTGGCGCCAGGCGATGCCCGTCACCCAGTGGTCAGTCACCAAGCAAAAGGACCAGTCATGACCGTGTACTTCATCGGTGCCGGCCCCGGCGCCGCCGACCTGATCACGGTGCGCGGTGCCCGGACCCTGGCCGCCGCACCCGTCTGCCTGTACGCGGGCAGCCTCGTCCCGCGCGAACTGCTGGCCGAGTGCCCGCCGGACGCCCGTCTGGTCGACACCTCGCAGCTGAACCTGGACGAGATCGTCTCCGAGTGCGTACGGGCCCACGAAGCGGGCCAGGACGTCGCGCGGCTGCACTCCGGCGACCCGTCCGTCTTCAGCGCGGTCGCGGAGCAGATGCGGCGGCTCGACGCGGCCGGCATCCCATACGAGGTCGTCCCCGGCGTCCCCGCCTTCGCGGCGGCGGCGGCCGCCCTGAAGCGGGAGCTGACCGTCCCCACCGTCGGCCAGACGGTCATCCTCACCCGGATCGCCCAGCAGGCCACCCCGATGCCGCCCGGCGAGGACCTGGCCACGCTGGGCCGCAGCGGCGCCCTGCTGGTGCTGCACCTCGCCACCCGCTACGTGGACCGGGTGGTCGACGAACTGCTGCCGCACTACGGGGCCGAGTGCCCGGTGGCGGTGGTCGCGATGGCGAGCCGCCCCGACGAACTGATCCTGCGCGGCACCCTCGCCGACATCGCGGCCCAGGTGAAGGAACACGGCCTGGTCCGCACCGCCGTCATCATCGTGGGCCGCACCCTCGGCGCCGAGCAGTTCCGTGACAGCCACCTGTACTCCCCCGAGCGCGACCGGCATGTCTGCTGAACCCACGCACCACGTCCTGATCCTGGGCGGCACGACGGAGGCCCGCCGCCTCGCGGAGGCCCTGTCCGCCGATCCGGCATACCGGGTGACCACCTCGCTCGCGGGCCGGGTCACTTCACCCGTCCTCCCGCCGGGCGAGACCCGGATCGGCGGCTTCGGCGGCGTCACGGGCCTGGCCGCCTGGACCGTCGCCCACGACGTCACCCACGTCATCGACGCCACCCACCCCTTCGCGGAGCGGATGAGCTTCAACGCCTGGGAGGCCGCGGCCCTTTCGGGGATCCCGCTGCTGGCGCTGCGCCGGCCCGGCTGGACCCCGGAGCCGGCCGACGACTGGACCTTCGCGGACTCCCTGGCCGACGCGGCCGACCGGCTCCCCGCCCTCGGCACCCGCGTCTTCCTCACCACCGGCCGGATGGGCCTGCACACCTTCGCGCACCTCACCGACACCTGGTTCCTGATGCGTTCGGTGGATCCGCCGGCCGGCCCGGTACCCCCGCACCTGGAAGTCCTCCTGGCCCGGGGCCCGTTCACCCTCTCCGACGAGCGGGAGCTGCTGGCCCGCCACCGCATCGACGTACTCGTGACGAAGGACAGCGGCGGCTCGGCCACCGCCCCCAAACTCACCGCGGCCCGCGAGGCCGGCATCCCGGCCCTCGTCGTACGCCGCCCCCCGGTCCCCGACGGCGTACCGGAGGCCGGATCGGTACAGGCGGCCCTGACCTGGCTCCGGACGACGGCGTAAACCCCCGCCGGGACGCCCCCGCGGGGCCCGGCCCACCCCGCCGGGGCCGGGTGTGCGTCGGGGCGTCCCCGCAGGGCGTCGAACGCAACCACCCTCGGCCCTCCGACCCCTGGAAACGTTCGACGCCCGAGGAGACGC